>CAIWHY010000157.1 GCA_903912585.1 uncultured Thermoleophilia bacterium
CGCTCGCCCAGCGGCTGGCCGCCGACCTGGGCGTGCCCTTCGTCGTCACCGTACACGGCGCCGACGTGTACCAGCACCTGCGGATGGGCGGCGCCACGGCGGCGCGCACGCGCGCCGTGCTCAGCGCCGGCGGCGCCGTGATGGCCAACTCGAGCGCGGTGGCGCGGCTCCTCGCGGACGTCGTGTCCGAGGAGCGGCTGCACGTGGTGCTCAACGGCACGACGGGCCTCGGCCGCGCCGTCGAGCCGGCGGCCGACTACCTGCCCGGGGAGCCGCTGGTGCTCTCGGTCGGCTACCTCATCGAGCGCAAAGGGCTGCGCGAGCTCGTGGCGGCCGCGGGGCTGCTGCGCCGCCGCCGCCGCCCCGTCCAGCTCGCGCTCGTCGGCGACGGCCCGCTCAAGAGCGCCCTCGAGGAGCAGGCCGCGGCCGAGGGCGTCGGCGACTCCGTCCACTTTCTCGGGCGGGTGCCGCACGCGCGCGTCCTGCAGCTTATGGCGCGCGCGCAGCTCTTCGCGCTGCCCAGCTGGGACGAGGCGTTCGGGCTCGTCTACACCGAGGCGATGGCGCAGGGGACGCCGGTCGTCGCCGGCAGGGGCGAGGGCCCGGAGGACTTCGTCGAGGACGGCGTCAGCGGCTACCTCGTCCCGGTTCGAGACCCGGAGGCGCTGGCAGGTATCATCCTCACGGTGCTCGACGACCCGCGGGCGGCCGCGGACGTAGGCGAAGCCGGCAAGGCCGCGGCGCTGGCGCTGAGCTGGCAACGCAACGCGCGGCTCGCGCTGGACGTGTACGAGACGGTGCGGAGAGGAGCTTCCTGAGCAGACCGTGACGATGCGCTTCGACAGATTCCTCAAGGCGGCCGAGACCCGCCCGCCGGCGATGGTGCTCCAGGTCTCCTGGGCCAACGGGCTCGACATCATCCGCGACCTGGCGGCCAGCGGAGTGCCGCTGCTCGCCGCCGACGCCAACCCGCGCGCCCTCGGCCTGCACTCGCGGCTTGCGGCGGGGGTCGTCTGCCCGGACCCGCAGTTGGACGAAGAGGCCTTCGTCGGCTTCCTCGAGCAGCTGGGCCCGCGCCTCCCGCGCCGCGCCGTACTCTTCCCCACGCACGACCAGTACATCTGGCCGATCTCGAAGCACGCCAAGCGGCTGGAGCGCTGGTACCGCATCCCGTTCTCGCGCTGGGAGACCATGCAGCGCCTGCACGACAAGCGCGAGCAGCTGGAGTCCGCCCAGCGTGCCGGCGTGGACATCCCGCGCACCGTGTTCGTCGACGACGACGACGACCTCGCGCGCGGCGCCGAGGAGATCGGCTTCCCGGCGATCTTCAAGCCGGTCGAGTCGCTGGCCTTCAAGACGCGCTTCCGCCGCCACGTGCTCGAGATCGGCTCGCGCGACGAGCTCCTGCGCGTCTACGACAAGGTGCGCGATTGCGGCACGCTCATGCTGCAGGACATCGTGCCGGGCGGCGACGAGGAGCTCTACACGCTCGGCTCCTACCTCGACGAGCAGTCGCGCCCGCTGGCGCAGTTCACCGGGCACAAGCTGCGCCAGCATCCGCCGCAGTTCGGCCACGTGAGCATGGCCGTCAGCCTCTGGGTGCCGGAGCTCGCGGAGGCCGGCCTGCGCCTGCTGCACGAGCTCGGCTACCACGGCGTCAGCCAGGTCGAGTTCAAGCGCGACCCCCGGGACGGCGCCTACCGTCTCATGGAGATCAACGCGCGCCACTGGATGTGGCACTCTCTCGCCACCGCCTCCGGCGTCAACCTCTCGCTCGCCGCCTACCGCGACGCCATCGGCGAGCCCTACATGGCGCCGCGCCAGACCGACGGCGCCAAGTGGGTCGTCTCGCTCACCGACGCGCGCGACGCGTTCGCGCGCTGGCGCCGCGGGGACGAGAAGATCGGCCCGTGGCTCAAGTCGTACCGCGGCGTCAAGGTGGACGGGCTCTTCTCGCTCAAGGACCCGATGCCCGGCGCGCTGCTCGCCGGGCGCCAGCTCCGCAACATCGTCACGCGCTCGGGCAAGCCGCAGGAGGGTGACAAGCCGTGAGGCGCGAGCGCTTCCTCGCGGCGGCCGCCGCGACGCCGCCCGCCGTCGTCTTCCAGGTCCAGTACTCCTGCGGCCTCGGCATCATCCGCGGGCTCGCACCGCACGGCGTCCCCGTGCTGGCCTTCGACGCCGACCCCAGGGCCCTCGGCCTCAGCTCCCGCTGGGCCTCGGGCGCGGTGTGCCCGGACCCCCTCCTCGACGAAGAGGCCTTCGTCACGTACCTCGAGTCGGTCGGTCCCGGCCTGCCGCGGCGCGCCGTCGTCTTCCCCAGCCACGACGAGTACATCTGGCCGCTCTCGCGCAATGCCGACCGCCTTGCGCCTTGGTACATCGTGCCCTTCTCGCGCTGGGACGTGATGGAGCAGATCTACGACAAGCGCGCCCAGATGGAGGCCGCCGGGCGCGCCGGGGTGGACACGCCGCGGACCGTGTTCGTGCAGTCGGCGGCGGGACTCGAAGCGGCCGCCCGGGAAGTCCCCTTCCCGGCCGTGCTCAAGCCGGTCGAATCGCTGGCCTTCAAGCTGCGCTTCCAGCGCCACATCCTCGACATCGAGAGCCCGGCCGAGCTGCAGCGCATCTACGACAAGGTCGACGACCTCGGCGTGCTCATGCTGCAGGAGCGCGTCCCGGGGGACGAGGACGCGCTCTGGACCGTGGGCTCCTACCTCGATGCCGACTCGCGGCCGCTCGCCGTGTTCACGGGCCACAAGCTGCGCCAGTACCCGCACGCCGGCGGCAGCTGCCTCGCCGGCGAGAGCGCCTGGCGCGACGACCTCGCCGACGCCGCCCTGCGGCTGCTGCGGGAGTTGCGCTTCCACGGCGTCAGCCAGGTGGAGTTCAAGCGCGACGCGCGCGACGGCGCCTTCCGCCTCATGGAGGTCAACGCGCGGCACTGGAAGTGGCACGGCCTGGCCACCGCCTGCGGCGTGAACCTGTCGCTGGCCGCCTACTCGGACGCGATCGGCCGGCCGTTCCTGGCGCCCCGCCAGACCGACGGCGCCAAGTGGGTCGTCTTCAACAAGGACGTCCCGCTGGCGCTGCGCGACATCGCGCTGCGCGAGCGCAAGGCCCTGGAGTACGCGCGCTCGTGGAGCGGGACCAGGGTCGACGGTCTGCACTCGCTGCGCGACCCGCTCCCGGGGCTGATCAACGCGTACAGGGTCGCGCGCCAGGTGGTCACGCGCCAGCCGCGGGCGCGCGTGGACGTGTGAGCGCGCCGGCGGCCGCGAGGGCGCGGACTCGATGAGCGCGCTGCCTTCCGTCAAGGTCTTCACCGACGCGCCCGAGGCATTGACCGCGCGCATCGCCTGGACGCTGCAGACGATGCTCGCCCCGCTGGGGCGCCGCCCGGCGCTCACGCGCGACCCGGCGACGGTCGGCGAGTGCGCGCTGACCTACGCCGCCGCGCCGGTCCCCGGCGTGCCGACGATCCCCTGGACGCACGAAGCCGCCGACCTGCTGCTGCAGCGGCGGCCGCTCCCGCCCGGGTCTTTCGCGCCGCGCCCGGTCGGCTCGGCAGCCGGCGACGCCCTGCCCGGAGCCTTCGCGGCCGACGATGTCAGCGGCTTCGCCGTCCCGTTCGACATCGTCTCCTCGGCCTTCGTCCTGCTCGCCTGCTGGGACGAGCTCACCTGCGCCGAGCGCGACCAGTACGGGCGCCTGCCGTACAGCGCCAGCGTGTTCGCCGGAGAACCGGCGCTGCGCATCGAAGAGCCCGTCGTCGACGCCTATGGCGGCCTGCTCCGCGCCCTTCTGGCGCCACGCCTCGCGGAGCTGGGCGCGGACCCGTTGCCGGCGCCAGGATGGCTGTGGCGAGGCGGCGGCAAGGACGGCGGTGACACAGGCGACGACGCCAAAGGCGGCGCGGCCGCAGGCGGCTACGCCGTCGCCCTGACGCACGACCTCGACAACCTCTGGCGCTGGACGCCGCGCGGCTTCGCCGCCAGCGGCTATCGCGGCGCCCGCGCGGCGCGGCGCGGCGACGACGCCGCGCTCCGCCGCGAGCTCGGCGACCTGCGCGAGTGGCTCACGGTTCACCTGCGGCGGCGCACCGACCCGTTCTGGACCTTCCCGCAACTCCTCGGCGGAGAGGACATGCGCGGCGTGTCGTCGACCTTCTACGTCATCGCCAGCCACGCGCACCCCACCGACGGCAACCAGCCCGAGACCTACCGCAAGCGGATCCCCGCAGCGCTGGCCATGCTCCGCGATGGCCGCCGGGAGGTCGGGCTGCACGGCAACGACCGCGACCGGCTCGGCGCGGAGCCGCTGGGGACCGACCGCGACGACCTGGCGGCGCGCGCCGGGACGCAGGTCGACGGCATCCGCTACCACTACCTGCGCTGCCTCTACCACGAGACGCTGCCGCTCCTCGAGCGTGCGGGATTCGCCTACGACACGAGCCTTGCGTTCGCCGAGCACGAAGGCTTCCGCTGCGGCACCGCGCTGCCGTTCCGGCCGTTCGACGTGGCGCGGGACCGCCCCCTGCGCCTCGTCGAGCTGCCGCTGGCGGTGATGGACAACACCCTGCAGAACCCCAAGTACCGGGCGCTGCCGGCGGCGGACGGGGAACGCGCCTCCCGCGATCTCCTGGCACGAGTCGCGGCCGTGGGCGGCGGCGTCAGCATCCTCTGGCACAACAACCGCTTCGACCGGCGCACCGCCGAAGGCTACGACGACGTCTACTTCGCGCTCGTCGACGGGGCGCGCGCCGACGGCGCCTTCGTGGGCCGCGCCGATGCCGTGGTGCGGCGCTTCGTCGAGCGCACTGGAGGAGAAGCGCCGTGATCCGCGTCGTCCACCTCTCCGTGGTGCACAAGCCGGACGACCCGCGCATCCACGAGCGCGAGTGCCGCACGCTGGCCGAGAACGGCTATCAGGTGATGTACCTCGCGCCGGGCGCCGAGCGGCGCCGCGACGCGCACGGCGTGCTCACGGCGCCGCTCCCCGAGCGCTCGCGCAGCACCCGCTTCCTCAGCACCATCGCGATCGTCAAGGCGCTGCGTGAGCTGCGCCCGCAGGTGCTGCACGTGCACGACCCTGAGCTGCTCACGCTGTTCCCGGCGGCAGGGGCGTTCGTCCCGCGCCTGGTCTACGACATGCACGAGTACCTGCCCGAGCAGGTGGCCAACAAGGAGTACATCCCGGAGAAGGTGCGGCCCTACGCCTCGCAGGCGACCGCCGTGGCCCAGAAGAACCTGGCGGCGTTCGCCGCCGGCGTGGTCGTGGTGACGCCGCGACAGCTCGACGCCATCGGCGGCAGACCGAAGCTGCGCGCGGTGCTGCCCAACTACCCGCGCCGGGCGCGCTTCGAGGGCGCCGCGCCGGTGCCCGAGCTCGGCGCCGACCCGCGCCTCAAGCTCATCTACGTCGGCAGCCTCTCTCTCACGCGCGGCTGCCTGCTGATGCTCGAGGTCATGGAGCAGCTCGCGCCGGACGAGGCGGTGCTCTACCTCGGCGGCGTCTTCGCCAGCGCCGAGCTCGAGGCCGAGGTGCGGGCGCGCGTGGAGGCGGGCCTCCACGACCGCGTCGTCCTCCTTGGCCGCATCCCGCCGCCGGAGCTGCCGCACTACCTGGCGGCGGCTGACGTGGTCTGGTCGCCGAGCCTCGCCGGCCCGCAGTACGACCTGCCCACGGTGGACACCAAGATCTTCGAGGGCATGGCCGCCGGGCTGTGCGTGCTGGCCACCAACCTGCCGGGCCGCGGCGAGGTCGTGCGCCTCGAGGAGTGCGGCCTCGCCGTGCCCTCCGGCGCCGACGGCCACCTCTCCGGCATCCGGCGCCTGCTGGCCAACCGCCGCGAGGTCGGCGCGATGGGCGCCCGCGGTCATCGCGCCGTCGCGCGCCGGTACTCCTGGGAGGCCATCGAGGGCGATTTGGTAGACTTCTACGGTTCGCTCTGCGCCGGGCTCCCCTGACGGACCCGGCACGGCGACCGACCGAGGAGAGCGCCACGTGACCATCGAGCGGTTCAGGAACGTCCTCGTCCTTGCCCCCCACACCGACGACGGCGAGTTCGGCTGCGGCGGCACCATCGCGCGGCTCGTCGAGAGTGGCGTCAAGGTCACCTACGTCGCCTTCAGCACCGCCGCCAAGAGCGTGCCCGAAGGCTTCCCTGCGGACGTGCTCAAGCACGAGGTCCGGGCGGCGACGGCCGTCCTCGGCATCCCGGAGTCCGACCTCAAGGTCTACGACTTCGAGGTGCGCATGTTCCCCACGTTGCGCCAGGACATCCTCGAGGAGATGATCGTCCTGCAGCAGGAGATCGACCCGGACTGCGTGATGATGCCGGCGCTCGTGGACCTGCATCAGGACCACAAGACGATCGCCGAAGAAGGCCTGCGCGCCTTCAAGCGCACCACCGTGATGGCCTACGAGATCCCCTGGAACAACCTCAACTTCTCGCACCAGGCCTACGTGCGCCTCGAGACGCGCCACGTCGACAAGAAGGTCGAAGCCCTGGCCTGCTACGCCAGCCAGGGCCACCGCAACTACACGCGCGAGGACTACATCCGCAACATGGCCTTCACGCGCGGCATCGACGTGGGCTGCGACTTCGCCGAGATCTTCGAGGTCTACCGCTGGATCCTGTAGCGACCGCAGGAGGCGCGGCGTGATGCTGCCGCCGCTCAAGGTCGTCCTGACCGCCGCCGGGTGCCCCGGCGCGAGCACGCTCATCCGCATGCTCAAAGCCAACGGCGAGCGCGAGATCCATGTCCACGGCGTCGACACGCGGCCGGACGCCGTGGGGCGCTTCCTCTGCGACGGCTTCGACCTCGTGCCGGCCGGCGGCTCGCCGGAGTTCATCCCGGCGCTGGCCGGCGTCGTCGACGCGGTACGCCCGGACCTGCTCTTCGTGCAGTCCTCGCACGAGATCGAGACGGTGGCGCGCCACCGCGAGGTCTTCGAGCGGCTCGGCGCCAGGGTGCTCGCCGACGGCGTGCCCGGCATCGAGGTCGCCTCGGACAAGGCGCGCATGCACGCTGTGTGCGGCGAGATCCCCGTGCCGCAGCCGCGCCTCTTGCTGCCGGCGACGCTCGACGAGTTCGTCGCCGGGGCCGAGGAGCTCGGCTACCCCGGCGTACCGGTGTGCTTCAAGCCGCCGGTCGCCAAGGGTTCGCGCGGCTTCCGCATCCTCTCCGCCGAGGTCGACCGCGTGCACGAGCTCTTGCACGAGCGCCCGGTGAACAGGTACATGGCGCTGGACGAGTTCGTGGGCCTGCTGCGCGGCGTCGAGCCGTTCCCGCGCCTCATGCTCATGGAGTACGTCGACAGCCCCGAGATCACCGTCGACCTCTTCGCCGACAAGGGCGAGGTCGTCTTCCACCAGGTGCGCACGCGCGAGGAGTTCCTCACCGGCCTGGCGATGAGCTTCAAGTCGATCGACCGGCCCGACCTTGTGGAGCTGAGCCGCCACGTGGTACGCCACCTCGGGCTCGACTACTTCCAGAGCATCCAGTGGATCGGCGGCAAGCTGCTCGAGATCAACCCGCGCGTCTCGACGTTCGTCTACCAGGAGGACTTCATCATCCCGTACCTGGGGATCAGGTACGCGCTGGGCGAGCTGGACGCCGCTGGCGTCGCCCTCGCCCAGTCCCGCCTGCGGTTCTCGCGCCGCTCGGTGCGCTACTACGACCAGGTGTTCTGGGACGAATGACCGGCGCTGCTGCAGACGCCGCCGGCTCCGGCACCCCAGGCGACGGCGCCGTCTGAGCCGGGGCGCCGCGCCGTGCACATCCTCTTCCTGAGCCACTACTTCGTGCCCGAGAACAACGCGCCGGCGGCGCGCGTGCACGCCATGGCGCGCGAGTGGACGCGCCTCGGCCACCGCGTCACCGTGCTCACCGGCGTGCCCAACGTGCCGGCCGGCGTGCCCTTCGAGGGCTACGCGAACCGGCCCTGCCAGGTGGAGTGGATCGACGGCATCCGCACGGTCCGCGTGTGGACCTACCTGGCGGCCAACCGCGGCCGCGTGCGCCGTGGCCTCAACTTCCTCTCCTACCTGGCCACGGCCGGCGCGGCCGGCGCGCTGCTGCGGCCGCGCGCCGACGTCGTGATCGCGACCAGCCCGCAGTTCTTCGCCGGCTGGGCGGGCCGGCCAGTCGCCCGCGCCCACGGCGCGCCGTTCGTGCTCGAGATCCGCGACATCTGGCCCGACTCCATCACGGCGGTCGGGGCGCTGCGCGAGGGCCGCATCGTGCGCGCGCTCGGCAAGCTCGAGCGCGCCCTCTACGGTGCGGCCGACCACATCGTCGCCGTCGGCGACGGCTACAAGCAGAACATGGTCGCCAAGGGCGTGCCGGCGAGCAAGATCGACGTGATCACCAACGGCGTCGACGCCGACCTGTTCACGCCGCGCCCGCGCGACGACGCGCTGCGCGCGCGCCTCGGCTTTTCGCCGGCGACGTTCGTCGTCATCTTCGCCGGCACGATCGGCATGGCGAGCGGCCTCGAGGTCGCACTCGGCGCCGCGCGCCGTCTCAAGAGGCAGGGCCGCGACGACGTCGCCTTCCTGCTGGTGGGCGACGGCGCCGTCCGCGCCGAGCTCGAAGCGCAGGCGCGCGCCGAGGGCCTGGACAACGTCGTCTTCACCGGCCTCGTCCCGCGCGCCGAACTGCCCGACTACCTCGCGAGCAGCGACGCCTGCCTCGTGCACTTCCGCAAGCAGGAGCTGTTCGGCACGATCCTGCCGAGCAAGCTGTTCGAGGACGCCGCCATGGAGCGGCCCATCCTCCTCGGCTTCGAGGGGGAGGCGCGCGCCCTCCTCAAAAAGGCCGACTGCGGCCTCGCCTTCGAGCCGGGCAACGACGCTGAGCTCGCGGCGGCCGCGCTGGCCCTGGCGGACGACCCCGCGGAGCGGGCCCGCCTGGGCGCCAACGGCCGCCGCTACGTGCTCGAGCACTTCGACCGCCGGCGCCTCGCGCACGACTACCTCGCGCTGCTCGAACGCGTGCGCGCAGACCACGTCCGTGCGCGCGCAGACCACGCCCGCCTGCGCTAGGATGTCACGATGAAGCCACCCCGGAGGAGCGCATGACGGCGGCCGACGACACGACGATCGACGTGGGTTCCTGGTTCACCACGCTGCTGCGCAACTGGTGGGTGATCCTCGCCCTGGTCGTGCTCGGGGCGCTCGTCGGCGGAGCCGTCACCATGCTCACCCCCCAGGAGTACAGCGCCACCTCCTCCGTCTACATCGGCCAGACCACCGACGCCCTCGGGCAGGCGATGGCCGGCCTCAACTCCAACCCCAAGGCGGCCACCCAGCTGCTCGCGAGCCAGGCGCTCCTCAACGAGGCCGCCCAGGCGACCGGCATGAAGATGACCTCGAGCCGGCTGCGCCGCGAGACCACCGTGGAGACGCCGTCACAGACCATCAAGACCTCGGTCTCGGCGGTCAACATCGTGGTCATCACCGTCACCGACACCAAGAAGGTGCGCGCGGCCGCGGCCGCCAACGCGCTCGCCAACGCCCTGGTCGCCAAGCTGAGCCCGAGCGTGGAGGCCAAGGTCACCCTGCTCGAGCAGCAGCTCGCCGATGGCACGAAGGCGGAAGCCGCCGCGACGGCGCGCGCGAACGCGTCTCAGGCGGCGATCATGGCCATCGCCAAGGGCGGCGGCACTGCCGCCGAGAAGGCCGCCACCGCGGCTCCGTACGTGGCGGTCTCCCAGGCAGCCGCCAGCGAGCTCGCCACGCTGCAGGTCGCCGATCAGGCCACGGCGCTGCGCCTCGAGGTCGCCAAGACCGTCGAGATGCCGCAGATCCTCCACGTCGCCAAGGTCCCGGATTCGCCCAGCGGCCCGAGCCGCACGCTCAACGTCGCCGCCGGCGCGCTCGCCGGCCTGGTCGTCGGCGTGATCGTCGCGTTCGTGCGGCGCCGCGTCCGCGGCGCCTGACCGCGGCGGTCAGCGCGGTCCCCGCCGAGGCTTCCCGTCGCTACAGCGTGTAGGCGTCCGGGCGGCGATTGTCCAGCGGCGGGATCTGCGCCCGCACCTCGGCGAGACGCCCCAGGTCGAGGTCCGCGACGCACACGCCCTCGCCCTCCCCCAGCTCCGCGAGCACGATGCCCCAGGGGTCGACGATCATGCTGTGGCCCCAGCAGTCGCGCCCCGGCAGGTGCTCTCCCACCTGCGCCGGCGCGACCACGAAGCAGCCGTTCTCGACGGCGCGGGCGCGGAGCAGGATCTCCCAGTGAGCCGCGCCGGTGTAGGCCGTGAACGCCGAAGGCACGAGCAGGATCTCGGCGCCGCGCAGCGCCAGCGAACGATACAGTTCGGGGAAGCGCAGGTCGTAGCAGACGCTGAGGCCCACGGTGACGCCGTCCACCGCGGCCGTCACGACGTCCGCACCGGCGGCCACGTCGTCGGACTCCCGGTACGCGACGGTCCCGGCGACGACGTCGAAGAGGTGGATCTTGCGGTAGGCGGCGAGCAGCTCGCCGTCCGGGCCGAAGAGGGCCGACGTGTTGTACACGCGCCCGGCGACAGGCGACGGTTCGTAGATCGAGCCGGCCAGGACGTAGACGCCGAGGCCGGCCGCCAGTTCCGCCAGGGCGGCGTTGTTCGGGCCGTCCAGCGCCTCGGCGCTGGCCGCGATGCCGGCGTGCCCGCCCTTGTACGCCCAGGTCTCGGGCAGGGCGATGAGCCGTGCGCCTTCGGCGGCGGCCTTCCGCACGAGCTCGCCGGCCGTGCGCACGGCGGCAGCCGTGTCCTGCCGCGTGTTGAGCTGCACGCAGGCAGCGCGCAGCCTCACGCGCCGTCCTCGCCGCGCTTCACGCGCCGCTCTCCGGCATGCCGACGGCGATGAGGCTGAGGATCTCCCACGCCACCGTGGCGGCCAGCGTCGCGGTGAGGTGCGAGCTGTCGAGGTCGGGCAGCACCTCGACCACGTCGGCGCCGACGAGGTCGAGACCCCGGCAGGCGCGAAGCAGGGCCAGCGCCTGCATCGACGTTGGGCCGCCGCACTCGGGCGTGCCGGTGCCCGGCGCGTACGCCGGGTCGACGAAGTCGATGTCGAACGTGAGGAACGCCTTGCCGCCGGCGCGGTCCACGGCTGCCGCGGCGGCGGCCGTGCCGAGCTGAGCGAGGTCGTCCCACGGCAAAACGGTGAAGCCCATCGCGCGCGTGTCATCGAGGTCGCCCGGGCCGTAGAGGCCGCCGCGCATGCCCATCAGCGTCGAGCGCGCCGGGTCGATGAGGCCCTCCTCGAGCGCCCTGCGCACGACGGTCCCGTGCGTGTATTTCTCGCCGAAGTACTCGTCCCAGGCGCCGCTGTGGGAGTCGAACTGGACCAGCGCGAGCGGGCCGTGCACGGCGGCGGCGGCCCGCAGCTCCGCGAGCAACACGCTGTGGTCGCCGCCGAAGCCGATCGGCACCGCGCCCGACCCGTGGACGACGCTCAGCACCTCGGTCATCTTGTCGTAGGAGCGGTCGGTGAAACCGGGCACCACCGAGGCGTCGCCGTAGTCGATCGCCGAGACGCGCTCGAAGACGGCCACGCGCTGGGCGGGGTTGTAGTCGGGTCTGAGCGCCAGCGATCCCTCGCGGATGGCCTTGGGCCCGAAGCGCGCCCCGGCACGGAAGGTGACGCCGGTGTCGAACGGAAGCCCCACGAAGGCGACGTCGACCCCGTCGAGGTGGAGCGTGTGCGGCAGTCGCAGGAAGGTCGAGATGCCGGCGAACCGCGGCGACTGCAGTGGATCGGCGGGGCCGTACCCCTTCATCTTGTCCTCCTCGAGCGGGCCTCCCGTGCGCCGGTAGTCTATCGGGTAAACGTTTCCCGCCGACGCGCCGATACACCTCGTGCGGCGGGCGATGGGGCTGTAGCCACCACTGAGGGAGAAGATGAGCGAGCAGAGGATCTTGATCCTCGTCATCGACGACGACCCGGAGCTGACGCTCACGCTCGGCGCCACCCTGGAGGCCGAGGGCTACGACGTGCTCCTCTCCAACGGCGGCGAGCACGGCCTCGAGCTCGCGTACACGCGCCGCCCCCACCTCATCCTCCTCGACGTGGCCATGCCCGGCATGGACGGCTACGAGGTCTGCCGGGAGCTGCAGTTCGGCTATACCAAGGACATCCCCATCGTCTTCCTCACCGCAAAGACCGGTCTCGCCGACATGATGGAGGCCAACCGCTCCGGCGCCTCCGCCTACGTCACCAAGCCCTTCCGCACGCCGCAGCTCCTGCGGACCGTGCGCAACGTGCTGCGCGACGCCTCGGCCTACTACGACGAGATCACCGGCCTCCCCACGCTGGCCCACGTCCAACTCGAGGTGCAGCGTTCCATGCACGAGCACAGCCACCTGGGCATCCTCTACGTCACGGTCGACAGCGTGCAGGCGCTGGAACAGTCGCAGGGCTTCGAGGTCGTCGACCAGATGTACCAGGCGATAGGCCGGCGGCTCCACGAGGCGCGCGGTCGCATCATCCGCAACGAGGACTTCGTCTCCGTGTCGAGCCTCGGCAACGCCTTCCTCGTGATCCTCTCGCCGGCGCGCGACCAGGCCTTCGTCGGCGACGACGACCTCGAGGTCGTGAGGCTGCGTCTCAAGGAGCAACTCCTCGGGGACATCGAAAAGGACCTCGAGGCGTCCCTGCTCGCCCAGGTGGACCTGCGCGTGGGCTGCGCCCGCCTCACGCAGTCGCCCAAGGTCCGCTTCAAGCGCGCGCTCATGGCGGCGATCGACGAAGCCACCCGCGGGATCCAGCGCGAGAGGGAGGAAGTGCGCCACCGCCTGTCGCTGGAGTTCGGAAGGGTGGTGGACGACGAGGACATCTCCTGCGTCTACCAGCCGATCGTCGGCCTTCACGGCTTCGGCGTGTTCGGCTACGAGCTGCTCGCGCGCGGGCCGCGTCACAGTGATCTGCATCGGCCCGACGTACTCTTCGAGGTGGCCCGCGCGGAGGCGCGCGTGCCAGAACTCGACCGCATCTGCCGCATGACGGCGGCCCGAGGTGCGGCGGATCTGCCTGCGAACTGCCTGCGCTTCATCAACGCAGAGCCTCTCAACCTCTTCTTCCACCCCGACAGCGACGTCTTCGTACGCGAGTTCGTCGAGGCGACGCCGGTGGCGCTGCGCGGCCAGACCGTGGTCGAGCTCACCGAGAACGCGGTGATCGACGACTTCGCGCACATGCGCGAGGTCGTCCGCCGGCTCCGCCGTAGCGGCTTCCGCATCGCCATCGACGACGCCGGCGCCGGCTACGCCGGGCTGCAGACGATGGTCGAGATCGAGCCCGACTTCATCAAGCTGGACATGAGCCTCACGCGCGGCATCGAGTCGTCGGTCGTCAAGCAGAAGCTCGTGGGCACGCTGCGCGACTTCTGCCGGCAGGCGTCCATCACGCTCGTGGCCGAAGGCATCGAGACGCGCACGCAGCTCGATGCCCTGCTCGCGCTCGGGATCGACTATGGCCAGGGCTTCCTCTTCGCCCACCCTGGCCCGCCGCGCCCCGAGATCACCGTCTACCCGCCGGTGGGCGCAGCGGAGCCGGCGCCTGACGCGGAGCCGGCCGCCGCCGAGGCGCGGAAAGCCACGCCGGGCCGCACCTGACGGCCCGACGAACGGCCCGCCCTTGCATGTTTCCGGCGCCCGCGTGGTAGAATCCCTCCCACGATGACGACCAACGACGCCAACAGCCGCAGCACTTCCTCGCGCCCCCGGCGTCGCTGGCTCTGGCGCGCCTAGCGCGCCTATTCCGACATCCCGCGTGGGCAGTGCCCACACCCCTGACCGCATCCCCGTGGTCGTCCCGTCCCCCGAACCGGAGCGCAGGACCAGTGCACCTTGACTTCGCATCGCAGTGTCAGCCAGAGCGTCATTCGAGAGGAGGTAGGTCATGAGCGAGTACAAGAAGAAGTTCGTCCTTGACGAGGAGAGGATCCCCAAGGCCTGGTACAACATCGTGGCCGATCTCCCCACGCCGCCGGCGCCGCCGCTCAACCCGGCGACCCTCCAGCCGGCCGGCCCCGACGACCTCTCGCCGATCTTCTCGCCGAGCATCATCGCGCAGGAGGTCTCGAGCGAGCGGTACATCGAGATCCCCGAAGAAGTCCACCAGATCTACCGCATGTGGAGGCCGTCCCCGCTCATCCGCGCGACCGGCCTCGAGAAGGCGCTCGACACGCCGGCCAAGATCTTCTTCAAGTACGAAGGCGTCAGCCCGGCGGGCTCACACAAGAGCAACACCGCCGTCGCGCAGGCCTACTACAACAAGCTCGACGGCACCAAGCGCCTCGCCACCGAGACCGGCGCCGGCCAGTGGGGTTGCGCCCTCGCCATGGCCTGCCAGATGTTCGACCTCGAGTGCATGGTCTACATGGTCAAGGTCAGCTACCACCAGAAGCCCTACCGGCGCAGCATGATGCAGCTCTGGGGCGCCAACGTGATCCCCAGCCCGAGCGACCAGACCAACGCCGGTCGCGCCGTGCTCGCCGGGGACCCCGAGTCACTCGGCAGCCTCGGCATCGCCATCAGCGAGGCCGTCGAAGACACGGTGACGCACCCCGGCTCCAAGTACGCGCTGGGCAGCGTGACCAACCACGTGCTGCTGCACCAGACGGTGATCGGCGAAGAGGCGCTCCTGCAGGTGCAGGACGCCGACGCCTACCCCGACGTGGTGATCGGTTGCGTCGGCGGCGGCTCGAGCTTCGGCGGCATCGCCTTCCCCTTCCTGCGCGAGAACCTCGCCGGCAAGACCGACACGCGCCTTCTCGCCGTCGAGCCCACCGCCTGCCCGACGCTCACCAAGGGCAAGTTCGTCTACGACTTCGGCGACGAGGCGCAGAGCACGCCGCTGTTCAAGATGTACTCGCTAGGGCACGACTTCATGCCGGCCGGCATCCACGCCGGCGGCCTGCGCTACCACGCCATGGCGCCGCTCATCAGCCACGTCTACGACCTCGGGCTCATAGAGGCCGTCGCCGTGCCGCAGACCAAGGTCTTCGCCGCGGCACAGCTGTTCGTGCAGACCGAGGGCATCGTGCCGGCCCCGGAGAGCGCGCACGCGATCCGCGTCGCCATCGACGAGGCCCTCAAGGCCAAGGAAGAGGGCGTGAGCCGCAACATCCTCTTCAACCTCACCGGCCACGGCTTCCTCGACCTCGGCGCCTACGACGCCTACCTCAGCGGCAAGCTCGAGGACTACGACCACCCGGAGGAGGCGATCGCCGCGTCGATCGCCAAACTGCCGAAGGTCGAATAGCCGGCGCAGCACCTGTGCCCCGCGTCTCGCACGAGGGCGGCCCCGCGGGGCCGCCCTCGTGCGTTCGGGCGTCAGCCCGCGCGCGGGCCGGGCCTCAGCCCTCGCGGATGGCGAGCACCTCGGCGGCGCGGACGCTGAGGTACGCCTCAGCCTGGCCGCCGCTCGTGGCGAGGCCGAGACCGGTGATCGCCTCGATGCGCGCCAGGCGCTTGCGCAGCGTGTTGCGGTGGACGAAGAGGGTGGCGGCGGTGTCGCCGGCGGAGAACCCCGTGGACAGATACGCCTCGAGAGTCGGCAAGAGCTCGCTGCCGTGGCCCTCGTCCGTCGCCGCCAGCCTGCCGACGACGCCGTCCCGCAGCTCGCGAAGCACATCGTCGGGCAGGCTGTCGAGGGCTTTGTAGCGCACCCCGAGGTCGTCAAACAGCATCACCGGCGCCTCACCGCGCGAGACCACGTGACGCAGGGCGAGCCGCGCCTGCCCGACGGCGCGCGGGAGACCGTCGAGAGCGCTGGACGAGGCGGAGACACCAGCGACGATGCGCGCGCCGCGCAGACGGCCGCCGGCCGCGGAAACGGCGTCGAGGAGGAAGGCGCGAGCCGCGGCCACGTCCTCGTTGCCCACGAGCGGGCTGAGGACGAGGACCTCGCCATGGGCGCCGCGCGACACGAAGGGCACGCCGCTCTCTTCGAAGACGTGGTCCACGGTCGCGAGGAACTCGTCGGCGACCGCCTCGGCGATCTCCGCGTCGCGCGCCGCGACCCCGCCTTCGCCGGCCTCGGCGACGGGCGGGAGCACCATGAGAGCCAGCACGCGCCACGGCTCGCGAGGCTCGATCCCGTGGTAGAGCAGCCGCTCGGCGAGCTCAGCCGGCGTACCCCTGCTGTGCAGCAGCATGTCCAGCAGGCCCGCGCGCGTGCGCCGGCGCACCATCCCGGCGTTGTGACCGGTCACGAGCTCGACCTCGAGCAGGCGCTGCGCGAAGCTGAGCGCCGCGTCGGCGAACTCGGAGATCAGGCTGCCCTCTGGATAGATGGCCATCAGGACCTGCTCGGTCCGGCCGTGGGCGAGGATCTCGCGGAAGGCGATCTGCCGCCCGCGGACGTCGACGATCACCGACCGCGGGACGCCGGCACGGAGGATCCGCCGGTACTCGGCCCAGGCTTCTTCGATCAGGCTCTCGCTGGTGCCCCCCTGCGGCGCGGCGCCGCCCACGAGAGCACCATTGCCGTCGAGCAGGAGCATGTCCGCTTCGATGAGCTCGCCCAGGCGACGCACCAGGCCGCTGGGCGTCTGCTCCGCGAGGAGCACCTCGAGCAGATGCTTCTGGAGCGCGACGCTGCGTCGCAAGCGATGCATGTCACGCGAGGCATGAGCGTTGAAGACGTAGCTCGTGACGCGGCGGAAGGGCGTGCCTTCGGGGACCTTGATAAGGGGCAGGCCTTCCTCTTCGGCGGCGTCGAGCATGACGCCGGGGATCTCGCGCACGTGCGGCATGATGGCGACGCCCACACCCACCATCCGCTTCTCCTTGAGGAGCCGCACCAGGCGCACGCCGCTCTCCGGGTCGGCCTCGAGGCGCGGCGCCGTGGTGAGAAGGAGGCTGCCCTGCACCATCCACGGCGTGGGGTCGTCGAGATCGCCGATATAGACGGCCTCGATCACCCGACCCACGCCGCCGCGACCAGCCACTACTTCGAGCTCCAGGTCGCTCTGCTCCACGAGCTCGCGGATGGTCAGTGCATCCCCGACTGACTGTTCGGCCACCTCGTACTCCCTCATGGTGTGCGTCCGCCTACCCTATCGTAGCAGCGTGGGACGCCCGCACCGAGGGCCGGCCGAGCTCAGCTTGGTGCCGGCTCGAGGGCGACGGCGCGCACCGGCGCGCCGTCGCAACCGACGATGTTGAGCGGGAGCAGCATGAGGAGGGGCTCGCCCGACGCATCGAGCGCCGCCGTGCCGGCGAGGTTCTCGGCGATGAACCCGCCCGCGTCGGCGAACATATCGTGGATGGGGAACTCCTCGCCGCCGGTCCTGTCGGCGTTGAGCGTGTCGACGGCGATCGTGCGCACGCCGGCGTCGAGGATGGCCTGACCCACCTCCGCCGCGAGGTAGGGATGCTCGAAGAACCGCGGCGTGCCGACGTTCTCGTACCAGCCGGTCGCGAACAGGACGATACGCCCGGCCGCGAGGCGCGCGCGGTAGGGCTCGAGGTCGGCCAGCGTGATCTGCTCGAACGCGCCCTTGCCGCGGACGGAGACGATCACCGCGGGGCCGACCGTGAGTTCGAGCGGCATTCGATCGACGGTCGCGCCCTCGTCGCGGAAGTGGAAGGGCGCGTCGATATGCGTGCCGGTCTGCGTGCCGATGTGCACGTGGCTGAGGTTGTAACCGTCGGCGGCGACGGTCGCGGCCGTGAAGATCTTCGGCTCCGGATCGCCGGGGTAGATCGGCACGCTCTCTGTCAGCGGATGGGAGAGGTCGACGAGGCGGGCCGCGGGGGCTCCGCCTCCGCCCGCCTCGCTCCGCAGCCACTGCGGCAGCAGCACGTTCACAGCGTCGTGAGCACGAGCACCGCTTTTTCGGTGTGCATGCGGTTCTCGCCCTGGTCCCAGAAGACGCAGTGCTTGCTCTCAATGACCTCGTCGACCATGTCCTCGCCGCGCGTGCCCGGCAGGCAGTGCATGTAGATCACGTCGGGCTTGGCCATCTCGATGACGCGCATGTTGACCTGGTACGGTGCGAAGTCGACGACGCGCTGTTCCGGATTGGTCGTCGCCATGGAGTGCCAGGTGTTGCCGTAGATCACGTCGGCGCCGCCGGCGACCTCCTCGAGGTCCTTGGTGAAGACGATCTTCGCGCCGCTCAGCTCGGCCCACTGCTGCGCGGTCGCGAGCTGGTCGGCGTTCGGCTGGTACGTGTCGTTGGGCTGCGCCGCGTAGAAGTCCATGCCCATCATCGCGGCGCCCATCATCAGCGAGTGGCAGACGTTCCAGATGTCGCCGAGGTAGCCGATCTTGAGGCCCTTGTAGGCGCCCTTCTTCTCTTTGATGGTCATCAGGTCGCAGAGGCCCTGGCAAGGGTGCGTCTCGTTGGTGAGCGCGTTGATCACCGGGTTGCGCATGTACTGTGCGAACTCCTCCACGACCTCCTGGCCGAAGGTGCGGATGAAGAGGCCGTCGCAGTAGCGGTCGATGACGCGCGCCGTATCGCGGATCGGTTCGCCGCGGCTGGTCTGCATCTGGTCGGGGCTCATGTAGAAGGTCTGCGCCCCGAGCTGGGCGGCGCCGGCCTGGAAGCTCACGCGGGTCCGCGTGCTGAGCTTCTCGAAGATCATCGCGAAGCTCTTGCCACGCAGCGGCTCGAACAGCTCGCCCGAGGCGCGTTTGCGCTTGAGCTCGATCGCCGTGTCGACGAAGTAGGCGACTTCCTCGGGCGTGAAGTCAGCCAGCTTCAGGAAGTCCTTGCCTTTGAAGTGGTGCAGCATGGTGCGTTCTCCTCTGGTTCAGCCCGAGGTGAGCTGGACGTTGTCGATCTTGTCGCCGGCGATGGTGACGAGGGCGCCGCGCAGCACGCCCTCGCCGTACTCGCTGCCTGGGTTCACGGACACGGTGCGGCCGATGGTCGTCTGGCCGCGAGACTCGTGGATGTGGCCGTGGAGCGAGAGCAGCGGCTGATACTTCTCGATGGCGGCGCGCACCGAGGCGCTGCCGGCGCCGGCCATGACCGGCGTGCCACCAGACGTGACGACCTTCGGGGGGTCGGTCGTCCAGTCGAGCTCCGCCGCCGTGTCGAGCGAGCTGTCCTTGGGCGGCGCGTGGAAGTTGAAGATCGTGCGGCTGAAGTCGCCGATGCCGGCCACGAGCTCCTCGATGTGCGCCGCGAGCTCCTCGTCCGGCACCTCGCGCGGCGTGTCCCAGGGCGTGGGGTTGCTGAGGCCGGAGCTGAGCATCAGATGCTCGTCTTCGTCAATGAGGACGCGCTTGCCTTCGCAGTTGACGACGTTCTCGCGCGCGTGTTCGTCGAGTGCCGCGAGGATGTCCTGCGAATCGTCGTTGCCGCCGGTCATGTAGAGCTTGATGCCGGTGCCGCCGAGGCGCTCCTCGGCCAGGTCGATCCATTGCGCCAGACGATCGGTCGCGAGCCGGTGGTAGGCACTATCGACCAGCGCCGGGTCGGCGGCCATGGCATCGTACTCGTCCGGCGTGACGATCGTCGTGTAGGAGCCCAGCTTGCCGGCGCGCTTCTCGAATGCTGCGATCTGGTCGGCACCGTCGAGCTCGTGCGTGATCGACTGGATGGTCGAGCGGTAGTGGCCGCCGCCCAGGTCGAGGATGGGCACCACCATCTTGCCGGCGATGTCACCGCCGAGGACGAGCACGTCCACGCCGTAGAACGTGCCGCTGTTCACGAACTTGCGGAAGGTGTTCTCCGAGCCGTGCACGTCCGTCACGAAGAAGAGCTTCGTGACCTTGCCTTTGTCCTTCTTGCCGAACAGCGTCATCTCTTGCCCTTTCGTCGCCGCGCCCCGGCGATGACCGGGGCGGAAGCGTCCTGCAGCCCGCCCCGGCCACCGCCGGCGTCACGCTCTGGTCCAGCCCCGGTTTACTCCTCGGGGACCTGCTTGAAACTGAGAGCCACGTCGACGCCTCTGCTGCGCTGCACGAACTTGGCGATGTAGTACACCACGAGCCCGCTCAGGAAGACGACGACGTTGAAGACGATCATGCCCGGGTGCCCGTACAGGCCGGCGCTCGGGTCACGCAGAAAGACCCATGCCATGAACCCCTGGGCGATGACGCTGACCACCCCGATGATGGTGATCAAGGGAACGCCGGCGATGCGCTGGTTCACGGCCGAGGTCTCGAAGACGTCCGGCAGCCGGTAGGGAAGCAGGGCCGCCGAGATGGAGATGAGGATGAAGCTCAGGATGAAGCCGAAGATGCCCACGAGCGTCGTGAACAGGTCCGTGTACACGTAGATGCCGAGCGCGACGATGCTGGCGATGCCCATGGTGAGCAGTGAGTTCACGGGCGTGAAGCGCCTCTGGTTCACCTGCTTGAACCAGCGCGGCAGGAGACCGTCGATCGAGTAGGCGAAGATGTTGCGCGAGCCGTTCAGAAGCTGCCCGGGAAGCCAGGCGTAGCTCCAGAAGATGAAGCCGAAGAGGATGATGAAGGCGATCCAGATGTTGTTGCCGACGTAGGCAGCAAGCTCAGTGAACGTCGGCGCCGATTGGAGGCCGAGGCCGGCAGGATCGGCCCAGCCGAGCTGGGCGAGGAAGTTGTAGCCGACGGCGCGGTCGATGACGAGGACGCTCACGAGCACGCCGATGCCGACGATGAACAGCGTGGCCGGCATCGACCACAGCTGCAGCTTGCGCGCGTTCTTGACCTCGCTGCCGATGTAGGCGGAGGAGCTCATGAAACTCAGGTTCAAGTAGATCCACGTCATCACCATGAGCGTCCAGAAGATGGACGTCGGCGCCAGGCCTGTGTAGCCGTTCGCCTTGGCCGAAGCGGCCACGTAGGCCGACGGCACGGCCTTGCCCGACACCTCGCGCAGGTGCGCGTTGAAGGCGTGGATGGTCTCCGCCGGCACCTTGTTGATGAACACCGCCACGGTGAGCACGGTGCTCGCCACCGCGAACAGAATGAGGATGTTCTGGATCTTGAAGTAGGTCCGCGTGCCGAGCGAGAAGACCACGATCAGCAAGATGATGAGGCAGGTGCCAAGGATGAACGTGCCCGCCTTCGTGGTGAACCAGTTGCCGATGGAAGTGAGCGCGGTGTTGCCGGTGTAGATGCCCATCGTGCGGAAGAACGGCGCCAGGCCATAGCGCGCAAGAAACGCCGAAGGCACGCCACCGTAGAAGAACCACCACATCGTCATGTTCCAGTTGCTCATCATGCCGAACGCTGGTCCGAGCACGCGGCTCACGTACACGTAGTCGCCGCCGGAACGCGGCATCGCCGAGGCCAGGTAGCCGTACACGAGGGCCAGCGGCAGGATGGCGATCACGCAGATGACCGCCGCCCACGGCAGGCTGGCGCCGGGGTAGAACGCCGGGCCCAGCAGGAAGACGAAGAGCAGCAGCAGCCCGATGCTCGTGAAGTTGATGTTGTAGATGAGCACGTCCAGCGTGCCCGCCGTTCGAATGAGCCCGCTGGCCTTCCTGACGAAGACCTCTGGCTTCTTGTCCGCATTCGTTGCCACTGCTCTACCCCCGTTCCTGGTGTATGCCAGTCGCTGTCATGGTCGTCTTCACGCGTCCGCCCAGGCGAACGCGCGCACCGGAGAGCCGTCCGCGCCGAGCAGCCTGAGCGGCACGAAGGCGCACCGGTGTGTGCGCCCGCCGGCGAGCGCGCCGAGGTTGGTGAGGTTCTCGACGATCAGCACGTCCGCGCCGAGCAGCACCTCGTGCGCCGCAGTGCTCGGCTCGTCGGTTCCGTCGACGTTGAGCGCGTCCGTGCCGACCAGCGTCGCGCCGGCGTCGACGAGGCTCCGCGCGGCGCCGGCCGTGAGATACGGATGCCGGCCCATCTCCTCGCCGCCCCAGCGTTCGTCCCAGCCGGTGTGCAGGAGCACGGCCACGCCGCTCAGATCCGCCGGCACGTGGCCGCGCAAGTCGTCCCACTCGAGCGCGGCGAGCGGACCTGCCTCGAGGTGGACGACGTACGCGTCGACGACGAACCGTTCGAGCGGGTACTGGTCGATCGTCCGTCCGTCAGCGACCAGGTGGCTGGCCGCGTCCATGTGCGTGCCGGAGTGGCTGCCGAGGCGCAGGTCCGTGAGCCGCCACGGCGGCTCCGATGAAGCCGACACGACTGTGACCGTTGGGTCGCCGGGGAAGATCGGCATGCCCGTCTCCAAGGTGTGGCTGAGATCCACGAAGTCCGTCATGGTGCAGCGCCGTTTTCGCGCATTGTCGTCTGTCACTTCAACCACGCTCGGACGCGACATCGATCGCGTGCAGCTCACGGTCGCTCTCCGCGATCGCGCTCTTCTCGGCGGCGACGTCAAGGTTGCGCGTCAGAAGCCAGTACGCGATTCCCGCCGTCACGGCACCGACGACCCAGGCGACATCCACACTGTTGATGTGCGTGGCCAGGGGGCCTGTGTAGTAGCTCTTCAGCGAGACAAGGTTGAGCAGCACCATGAACGGGATCTCGCACGCGAACCCGATGCCGTAGGCAAGCAGACCTCGCGGCGACCAGACTCCGTAGATACCGTTCGGCTTGAAGATATCGATGATGGAGTAGTGCCCCCGGCGGACGAAGAAGTAGTCGATCAGGTTCACCGTGGTCCAGGGGACCAGCAAGTACAGCATGAGCGTCAGAGACGTGAACACGACGCCAACGGCGCTCGTGGAGATCGACTTGGCGACCACGAACCAGATCACCGTCAAGGCAAGGATCGTGACCACGCGCGCCCGCCGTGTCGGCGTGACCTTGCGGAACGAGTCGACGCCCGCCAAGGTCGTCAGCATGCCACCGTAGGCATTCATGCCCATCGTCGCCGCCAGCGCCGCGGCCGAGATGAATGCAGCGGCAGTACCAAGGTGAGAGAACACGTGATTGCCAGCCGTCTGCAGGCCCACCAAGCCGTCAACTGCGCCCAGGCGAATGGCCAGCCAGGCACCCAGGGCGATCAGCCAGATCGCCGGCGTCGCGGCCCCGGCGAACACCCAGCCGATCACGCTGCCCAAGGCCGTCTTGCGTGGCAGGTACCGGGAGTAGTCGGACACGTAGCATGCGTAGGTGATGTTGTAGGCCGCGGCGGCTGAGAGCTGGGCCATGAATCCGGTCCAGTTGAAGCCGTAGGCGGTGTGGGGCGCGACTCCGCCGGCATGGCCCGTGATGACTCCGATGGTGATGATGGCGATGAGCGGGAGCAGGATGTACAGGAGCCAGCGGAACATCCGGTGCAGCCAGTCGTAGCCGTAGATCGCCAGCAGAGCGGCGCCCACGGTCGCCACGATCGCGACCACGTTGGCGTTCCAGCCGAAGGCCCCGTGAAGCCCCTCGGCGAGAAGCACCTGGTCGGCGATGTTGAACGCCAAGTAGGTGAACAAGGCCGCGAACAGCGCCACCACGACGCCGCGAAAGCCAAACTGCGCCCGCGACTGGATCATCTGCGGCAGTCCGAATGTCGGACCCTGCGCCGCGTGGAACGCCATGAAGACGGTTCCAATGAGAATGCCCAGTGTCCCAGCAAGGATCGTCCACCACAGGGACAGGCCGAACGCGGGACCAACGAAGCCGATCGGGATCGTGAAGTACTGGAAGTTGCCCAAGAACCACAGCGGTCCCTGGTGCCATACCTTGCCGTGCCGTTCGGTATCGGGGATCCAGTCGATCGAGCGGACCTCGATACCGCGGATGCCACCGGGGGCGCCGGCCTGATTCGTCTCAGTCGCCATCGAAAGCCCTCCGATCGCTCACCGTGCAGGATTGCGTGTACGGGGACACCGCCTACGTCCTTTCTGGAGAGGATGGCGGGCTTGCCGACGTCGTCGCCGGCGTGCTGACCGCGGCATAGAGCTCAGGCCGGCGGTCGCGAAGTTGCGATCCGTAGCCGGCCCTGGTCGTTCGCGTCGCCGCGAAATCGACGCTCCCGACAAGGAGCCCGTCTTCCTCATCGCCAAGCTCGGCGACAGGCCTCCCCAGACAATCGATCACGCAGGAGTGGCCGGAGAAGTGGGCGCTACCGTCCGCGCCCGTGCGGTTGACGGCTATGAGCGGGATGACGTTGTCGTAGGCCCTGGCGCGCACGACAAGCTCCCAGTCTCCTACGTAGGGGTTTTCCCAGGCGCCGATCGTCACGAGCAGATCGGCGCCGGCAAGGGCGTGGGTGCGTGCGACCTCCGGGAAGGCTGCGTCCCAGCAGATCATGACGCCCAGCCGGCCCACGGAGGTCGCCACAGTCGGCAGAGCGTCCCCGTTGGCGAAGTAGCTCAGTTCGGTGTCGAGGCAGTGCGTCTTGCGATAGGAGATGAGCGGCGTGCCGTCGCGCTCAAACACGGCGGCGGAGTCGTAGATGACGTCCGCCGCCGCAGTGGCTTCGGCGTAGCCTGCCACGAGCACCACGTCGAGGTCTGCAGCCAGTGCCGAGAGACGACGCAGGCCCGGGCCGTCCGGCCACGGTTCGGCGAGCTCGAAGAAGCGTCCGCCGGCCGAGTAGCCGGTGACGCCTAGCTCCGGAACGGCGAGCAGCTCGAGGCTCGGGCTGTCCTGCTTCAGGGCCCGCGCCAGCCGTTCGATGGCGGCGAGGTTCGCGTCCGGGTCGCCCGGAACACACGTCAGCTGAATGCCAGCGGCTAGGATCGCGGAGGCGCGGCGCGGCGGCGCGATATCTGCCATCACGAGTCCCTGAGCAGCGGGAACGTCATGCAATGCGGGCCGCCGCCGCCTTTGAGGATCTGGGTGATCTCCGGGGTGATGACCTCGAGACCCAGAGCCGTCAGTCGTTTGTTGACCTCGATGTTCCCCGCGAACGTGAGGACCTTGCCGTCGCCGAGCGCCTGGATGTTGCAGTGGTGCCTGAAGACGCCCTCGCTGGGCACGTCGATGAGCTCGAAGCGCCGCTTGCGCAACATGCGCAGGAAGAAGTCCGGCATCTGCTCCGTGGCGCAGACGGCCACGCCCGGCGCCACGATGTTGAACGCCATGTCGAGATGCAGGTTCCTGGAGGCGAGCTGGACCCCCGTCACCGTGTAGCCCAACGGTTCCAGGATCTCGCGCGCGTTCGCCACGCCCCCCCACGTCGTGCGGGCCACCACGCCGTGCACGACCGTCGCCTCATCCAGGAACCAGAAGTCGCCGCCTTCGAAGGCGCCGCGGGTGATGCGGCCGACGACCGGGACGTCGAGTTCCGCGAGCTTGGCCAAGTAGCGGAGCTCTTCTCCCTGCCGCGCCGGCTCCTTGAAACTGCCGACGAGCACGCCCTCCGCGAGGCACGCGCCGAAATCCCTCGCGTACACCATGTAGGGCAGCTCCGGATCCGGCTCCATCATCACGACCTCGACGCCGGCCGACCGGTAGGCGTCGGCGAAGTCGGCGTGCTCGCGCGCCAGGACGGCAGGGTCGGCCTCCTGCTCCCCATTGGCCAGGACGCGGCGAGTGATCTCGTTGATGGGCTGGAAGTGGAAGTAGGTCGGCGGGCAAAGCAAGACCCGGCGCAGCCTTCCCGTGGAATTGGACACGAAGTGCTGCTCTGCCATCTGACACTCCTCCTCAGCCGACGCGCGGAACGATGCTCGCCGCTGCGAGCGGGTCGCCTCTGATGCGCAGGCTAGCTAGGCGACCCACATGGGAGAAGTGTGCGTGTGCACATGATTGCAGCAGGACAGAGAGCAAGACCACACCACGAGCGCGTGGCGTGGGCGCTGCAGCGGGAATCTCAGAGAGAGGTCGTCGCGATCCCCGCGAACATCGCCAGGCCCAACTCGTGCGCGTTGACGATGCTCGGGGCCGCCGCGGGCGCTCCGGGCGCCAGGAACGGCGTGATATCCGGGCTCGGCCAGACCGGCCAGCCGCGGAGCACAGCGGCGACGTTGCCGGCCGCCACCGTGGCCATGCCCTCGCGCGTCCAGCCGGTCGCCGAGCCGAGGTGCGGCACGACGACGACGTTGGGCAGCTCGAGCAGGCCCGGCGCGGTCGCCGGTTCGCGCTCGAAGACGTCGAGCCCGGCGCGGAACTCCGGGTGCGCGCGGCAGTGCTCGACCAGGGCCGCCTCGTCCACCAGCGGCCCCCGACTGGCGTTGATCAGGATGGCGTCGCCTTTCATCTGCGCCAGCCGCGCCGCGTCGATGAGGTGGCGGGTCTGGTCGTTGAGCGCGGCATGGATGCTCACCACGTCGGACGCCGCGAGCAGGTCCTCGAGCGACTCCGCCCGCCGGCAAGAGACGGGGCGCTCTGCGCGCGCCGCGAGGAACGCGGCGTAATCGGCCACGAAGCCCTCGAGCTCCTCGTTGACGTGCGGGCCGAAATACACGAGGTCCATCTTGTGGCCTTCCACCAGCATGCGCGCGTAGGCGGAACCGATGCGCCCGGCGCCGACGATCCCCAGCGTGCCTCCGTGAAGCCGCCGTCCGAGGAGGAGCGTGGGCAGCCAGCCGGCGAAGCGACCCTCCGCGACGTACCGGTGGCCCTCGACGACGCGGCGCGCGGCGGCGAAGGTGAGGGCCACGGCCATCTCGGCGGTCGTCTCGGTGAGCACGCCCGGGGTGTTGCCGACCGCGATGCCCAGGGTGGTGGCGGCGGGAACGTCGACGTTGTCGTAGCCCACGGCGAAGTTGCTGTATGCCGCGCCGCCGGCGTCGCGCAGCGCGCGCAACAGTCCCTCACCCCATGGCTCGGTGAGCTGGCCGATGACGCCGTCGCAGCGCCCGCCGATGAGCTCGCGGATGGTCGCGGCGTCGAGCGGGCGATACTCGACGCAGACCTCGACCCGGCAGTCGGCGGCGGCGAGCTCCTCCAGCCAGCGCCGGCCGGGCAGGTCCTGGGTGACGACGACGCGGCGGGCGCCGCCGGGATTCTCGACCCGGCACTGCGCCTCCCCGACGGACCTCGTCTGCTCACGCGGCGGAGCGGTCATGTCACCTCGCTCGTACGGCGCCCCGCCCGCGGCGGCGGCCGGTCTGGCGTCAGTGTGCCCGAGGCAGATAGACGGTGAAACGCGCGCCGCCGTCCGGGCCCGCGGCCGCCTCGACCACGCCGCCCTGAGCCTCCACGAGGCCGCGCACGATGGCCAGCCCCAGGCCAACGCCCTGCGTCCCGCGGGCCGACTGGCCGCGGTAGAAGCGGTCGAAGACGAAGGGCAGGTCGATAGGCTCGATGCCCGGCCCGCGGTCGGCGACCGAGAGGGCCACCCATGGCCCGCGGCCCGCGGCCGCGTCGGCTGGGCCGGGGGCTGCCTCGCCGAGGCCGGCCGCGGAGACCGCCAGCACCACGCGGCCGTCCTCCGGCGTGAACTTGACGGCGTTGTCGAGCAGGTTTTCGGCGACCTGAAGAAGGCGGTCACGGTCGCCCTTCACGCCGGCGCTCGCGAGGTCGGTCGCGAGCGCGATCCGCTTGGCGGCGCAGGCGGCCGCAACGCTCTGCGCCGCGTCCCGGCCGATATCGGCGAGGTCGAGGGGGGCGAGCTCCACGGCGACGTCCTCGCTCTCCAGTTCATTGAGACTGTGCAGAGCGCCGAGCAGGCGGCCCAGCCGCTGCGCCTCGGCGCCGATCACGCGCAGGTCCTCCGGTGTCGGCGGCAGGGTTCCGCCCTCCAGCGCCTGCACGCGCGACTGGATCGTCGTCAGCGGCGTGCGCAGCTCGTGCGAGAGGTCCGCGGTCATGTCGCGCCGCCACTGCTCGTCGCGCGCCAGCAGGTCGGCCATGAAGTTGAAGGCGGTCGCGAGAGCGCCGACCTCGTCGTCGGCGCGCGGCGCGACGCGCACGTCCAGGTTGCCGGCGACGACGTCCTCGGCCGCATCGGCGAGCTCCTCGAGCGGCGCCGTGATGCGGCGGCTCGCGAGCAGGCTGACGAGGGAGGCCAGCACGGCGGCGATGACGGCCGCCACGATGAGATCGCGCGTCAGCGCGCTCTGGTACGCAGTGACGGCGGAGGAGGTGTCGTGCCGCGGCGCGTAGACCTCCACGGCGGCGACCTCCTTGCCGCCGACGGTGAGCGGATAGGTGCGGACCTGGAGGTCGCTGGCCTTGAACGCGGGCGCCGAAGGCGACGGCGAGACGCCCGACCCGCCGCCGATCATGCCGGTGCCGTTCATCATGCCCTGGCTGCCGTTGAGCCCCGTCGCCGTGAAGATGAGCTGCCCCTCCGGCGAGTAGACGGCGACGTCGACGTTGCTGAGCATGGCCACGCGGCTGATCGCGTAAACCGCGGACGCGTCCCACCCGTCAGGCGCCTTGTAGGTGCCCTGAAGGGTCGCGACGATCGCCGCGTCGCGTCGCGCCTGGACCTGCTGCAGATAGGAGTCGAAGCGGCGACCGCCCATTGCGTTGACGATGACGGCGACGATGACGATCGCGAGGAGCGCGACGAGGGCGCAGGTGATCGCCAGGCGCAGGCGCAGGCTGCGCCTCACGAGCGGTCCCGGGCGATGTGCTGCTCGTTCTCGACCACGAGGATGCGGGCGGGTGCGTTCATGGATTCATCTTACCCCGGCAGGCCGGGAGGCCCCGGAGGCAATCTGATAGGATTCCGCCACGCCCAAGGAGGTCACCCTGCCGAACCTTAAGGTGTATCGCGCCGCTTGGGTCGCCAGCCTCATCCTCGTCGTCGTCGCCCTGTTCACGCTCGGGCACGCCGACACCCCCAAGCTCAGCACCGAGCCGGTGTCGTTCGACGGCCATCGGGCGGCGGCGGACATGCGCACCATTACCCAGGACTTCCCGCAGCGGGTCGCGGGGTCCGACCCCGACAACCGCATGGCCATCTGGGTCGCTCAGCAGTTCAAGGACGCCGGGCTTCAGACGCACATCGACGGCTACGCCACCACCGTGAACGGCAAAGGGGTCGCCCTGCAGAACGTGTGGGCGACCTCGAAGGGCGACACGCCCGGCTCGCTCCTGGTCATCGCCAATCGCGACGTCCAGGGCCTGGCGACTCAGGGGGCCAACGACAACGCCTCGGGCGTCGCCGCCATGCTGGAGCTGGCGCGCGCCTTCACGGTGACCGCTCACCACCACACCATCGTGTTCCTCTGCACGAGCGGCGACGCGTTCGGCGCGCTCGGCGCGCACCAGTTCGCCGAGGTCCACGCGTCTGCCGGCCTGTGGGCGGTCATCGCGCTCCGCCAGCTGGCGACGAAGGACACGACCGGCATCGGGCTGGACGGATGGAGCGCGGCGCCCAAGGTCGCACCTCCGTGGCTCTGGCTGCTCAGCGCGCCGGCGTCGCGCGTGAACGCCAACCTCAAGACGCAGCTCCCCACGATCGCCTCCCAGGTCGTGCGCCTCTCGGTGCCGACCAGCTCGGGCAGCCAGGGACCGTTCGTAGCGCTCGGCGTCCCTGCCATCACCGTGTCGGCCGCCGGCCCCAAGCAGCCGCCGGTCTTCGACACGATCGACGCGACGTCCTCGGAGACGCTGACGAAGCTGGGCGACACCGTCCAGTCGATGATCATGTCGATCGACGCCGACCCCACCGTCGGCGCGCCCAGCGGCGGCACGATCTTCCTCACGCGTGAGCGGACGCTGCCGGGCAGCACGCTCGCCGCCATCCTCGCCGCTCTGCTCATCCCGCTGGCGGCCGTCACGGTCGACCTGTTCGCGCACTGCCAGCGCGCGCGCATCCGCATCCGGCCGGCCCTCGTGCGCTCGCTGCTCCACCTCGCGCCCTGGCTCGTCCTGCTGGCGATCGTCTACCTCGCCAACCTGATCGGGCAGCTCCCCAGGAGTCCGGGGGCGGTGATCCCGCCCGGCTCGCACATCGCGGACACGCCCCGCTACCTGCGCGTCGTCGTGCTGCTCGCGCTTCTGGTCCTCGCCTACGCCTACGCGGTCGCCGTGGAACGACGCCTCGAGCGGCGCGTGCCGACCGACCCGCGGGCGACCATCTTCACGGCGCACCTGCTGCTCGTCCTCATCGCCCTCCTCGCCTTCGTCGTCAATCCCTACGCGATCCTGCTGGTCGTGCCGGCCGCCGTCCTCTGGCCCCTGGCGCGGCCGGGAGGCTGGATGCGGTCCATCCTGCCCGCCTACCTCGGGCTGGCGATGATCCCCGTCGTGCTCGTCTACTACGCCTCCCGCCTCGGCCTCGGCGTCAAGGTGTGGTGGTACTTCTTCCTGCTGCTCGAGAACCGGACCATGCCGGCCAGCGGCGTGCTGCTGGGCATCGTCTTCCTCTCGACGGCCGGCCTGCTCGCGCACACGCTGCACGAGCGCGGCCTCGCGCCCGGCGCCCTCTCCTGGCCGGCCGTGGACCGGCGCGCCCTCGACCGGCCGGGCAACGCGGAGTGGGCGTCGGCCAACGAGGAAGAGGCCATGCGCCGGCGCCGCGCCGGGGCGCCTTTGAGGCGGCGCCGGCCGCGGCCCCCAAGACGCCGGCGCCCGTCGCGGCCGGGCGATCAGGCGCCGTAGAGACGCGTGGGGCCGGCGCCTGCGGC
>CAIWHY010000158.1 GCA_903912585.1 uncultured Thermoleophilia bacterium
GCCGCCGGCGACCGTAGCGCGTCTGAGTAGGCCGGCGCGGTTCAGCCTGACGGGCGCCTCAGCCTGGCGCGCTCAGAGCCCGCGCCAGAGCGGCAGGCCGGTCTGCTCGTCGTAGGCGCGCTCGAGCGGCTCGCCGACCAGCTCCTGCAGGATGAGCTCGCAGGCGAAGATCGTGCATCCGGGCGCCACGTGCCCGCCGATCGTCCCGCCGAAGTGACCGGCGAGCGAGGCGTGTGCGTGCACGGCGGTCGCGCCGTCGCGCTGAGACACGTTGCCGAGGACGGAGACGAGTTCGACCGGCTCGTCGACCGCGAACTCGTGGTACTCCTTCGCCTGCTGGTCGTAGAAGGCGAGGCGCGCGTGCTGGAGCGCTCCGATGGCGCGCAACTCGGCCGTCTTCATGCCGTGCGCTTCGGCCACCGCGGCGATCTCGGCCAGCAGGTCGCCGCCGTGAGGAAGCCGTGCCACGACGCGGCGCCCGCGCGAGAACTCCCGAGAACCCATGCCGCCTCCCTGTGTGAGTGTGCGCCGCAGCGATCGCGGCGGCGCTCGTGCGCACAAGTGTACCCGGGGCGGCCGCCTCCCAGCAGATCTTGGCGGCGGCCGCCTCGCGGCGTCGCCGCGGCCGCCTGACTTGCCCCGTTGTGAGCCTGCGGAGGCGGTTGCGATGCCCGAGCGCCGGGTATCTGCCCATCGGTACCTGTCTTCGCAGGGAGGAGTCATGAGCGAGACGCGGAATCTGCGTCACCCGGGGCCGGGAGAAGTGGACACGTGGCGGCAGCAGTTCGACGAGCTGGATCTGCGCATGGACGCGCTGCGGCAGGCGTTCCTCGACGGTGTGCGCTCGTTCAACATGACCGACGAGATCGTGGAGCGCATCCACGCGCGCTTCGACGACCTGGGCGAGCAGCTTCACGAGATGCATTGCACCTACCCGTTCGGCGGCTGGCCGGGGCAGGAGGACTGCCGCTTCGAGCCCGCCGTGCCTTACCAGAGCGACGCCCACGGGGCGGCGGATGTCTGATCCTCCCGGGGAGCTGAGCGTCGAGAAGACGTGCGTGAGCACGGAGGTCCGCGGCGACGTGTGCGTCCTGCGCTGCCTCGACGGGGAAGGCCGGGACCTGGCCGCCGACCTGCGCGCCGGTCTCGAGCGTTGCCGGGAGTCCGGCGCCGACGCCATCGTGCTCGATGTCGACGGGAGCGTCGAGGTCGGGCCCAAGGCGGTCGAGGTCCTGAGCGCCGCCGCCGAGGAGCTGCGCGTGGCCGGCGGCTCTCTGGTGGTCGCCACGGAGGAGCCGGCGGTGCGCGCGACGCTCGCCGACGCCGGGCTTGTGCACCCCACGCTCCCGCCCGAGGGCCACGATCTCGAGGGCGCCGGGCATCCCTTCGTGCTGCCCGCACAGGCCCACTGGGAGCACGAGTTCGTGTTCCCCGCCACGCGCGAGTCGCTGCCGGCGGCGCGCCGCCGGCTGACCGCGCTCGCCGAGGTCACCGGTCTCGGCGAGACGCAGCTCTTCGAGTTCAGCGTGGCCGTGGCTGAGGCGCTCACCAACGCGGTCGTCCACGGGTCGCCGCACGGCGCCGACGACGACATCCTGGTGCGCTTCTTCTGCTACGACGACGAAGTCGCCGTCGAGGTCGTGGACGGCGGCGGCGGCCTCGACGCCACACCGGTCTGCGTGCCCGAGGCCTCGGCCGTGAGCGGTCGCGGCATCCATTTCATGCGCTCGCTCTGCGACGCCGTGCAGTTCACCTGCGGGCCGCTCGGGACTCACGTGCTGCTCGTGAAACGGCGAGAGTAGACCGGCGGGCGCCGGCGCCCTCCGCCGGGCGGGCAGTCGGGACGCGTCGAGAGACGCGGGGGGACCGAAAGCTTGGACGAC
>CAIWHY010000159.1 GCA_903912585.1 uncultured Thermoleophilia bacterium
CAGACCAACTACGTCGTCGAGATCGACCGCGCCGGCGTGATGACGTTCGTGAGCCCGTCGTTCTGCAGGGCGGTCGGCGCCCAGGAGGGCGAGCTGGTAGGTCGCGAGTTCCTCACGCGCGTGTTCGAGGGCGACCGGCCGGCGGCCGTGGTAGCTCTGGACGAGGCCGGCAAGCCGCCTTTCATGGGCACGATGCGCGCCCGGCTCGCCGCCGACCCGCGCGTCGAGCTGGAGTGGCAGATCGAGGCGGTCATCGGCGACGGCATCGTAGGCCTCGACCTCGTCGGCAGGATCGCCGGCGAAGAACAGCCCGCCGGGCCGGCCGCGGCCGCCGGTCCAGACCCCGCTGCGGCGCCTGACCCCGCTGCGGCGCCCCCCGAAGACCCGCGACTCGCCGCCATCCGGGAGCGTCTGGCGGCACTCGAGCCGGGCGACCAGCAGAGCCTCATGGCCTTGGCGCGCGCCGTCGCCGACGCAGCCGGCGCAGAGTGCGTGCTCTACAACGTGCAGCGCGGCGAGGCGATCGAGTCGGCGGTCGGCTGGCGCCTGCCGCCGACCGCCTGACGCGCCGCCCACCCGCCGCCCCGCACCCCCGCCCGTCCCGGCCCGCTTCGCCCCGCGCGCTCCCGAGCGCCCGCTGCGCGCGCCTCTGCGCGTCGGCGAATCCTCCACGAGTGCGAACTTGACGGTGGAAGGCGGCGGGAAATCTTATACAATATGACTCACCAGAGTCCGCGGGCGGGTGTTTGCCCGCGGGCGCAGACACGCGTCAAGGAGAAGGAACATCATGAAGGCTCTCGTTGTCGGCACCGGTGGTGTGGGTCAGTCCATCGCCGCGATCGCCAAGCGCCGCGACCCCAAAGGTGAGTGGCTCGAGCAGATGATCATGGCCGACTACGACGGCAAGCGCGCCGCCGACTTCGTCGCCACCCTGGCAGACCCGCGTTTCGTGGCCGAGCAGATCGACGCGAGTGACGTCGACGCGGTCGCCGCCCTCGTCAAGAAGTACGACGCCGACATCCTCATGAACCTCTGCGCGCCGAACTTCAACCCGCCGCTGCTCCAGGCCGCCCTCAAGGCGCAGGTGCACTACCTCGACACCGCGATGACGCTCAGCGAGCCGCACCCGACGGACCCGATGCACAAGTGCGGCGTCAAGCTCGGCGACAAGGAGTACGTGCTCAGCCCCGAGTTCGAGAAGATCGGCAAGTACGCCCTCGCCGGCTTCGGCGTGGAGCCCGGCATGGCCGACTTCTTCGCCCGCTACGCGGCCGACCACCTCTTCGACGAGATCGACGAGATCGGCATCCGCGACGGCAGCAACCTCGAGATCCCCGGCGCCAAAGGCATCAGCTTCGGCTTCAGCGTCTGGACGACGATCGAGGAGTGCAACAACCCCGCCATCGTGTACGAGAACGGCGAGGTCCACACCATCGAGCCGTTCGCCGAGCTCGAGAACTTCTGGCTCCCCGAGGGCATCGGCGAGGTCGAGGTCGGCCACGTCGAGCACGAAGAGGTCATCCAGATCGCGCACAACGCCGACCGCCTCAAGGGCGTCAAGAAGGCGACCTTCAAGTACGCCCTCGGCGACGAGTTCATGCAGGCCATGGACGTCTTCCGCTCGATCAACATCGACAAGGCCGAGAAGATCAAGGTCGGCGACGTCATGGTCGCGCCGCGCGACGTCATCGCCGCCGCCGCCCCGGACCCCAACGAGATCGGCAAGAAGTACGTCGGCCAGACGGCCGCCGGCACCTACGTGACCGGCAAGAGGGACGGCAAGGAGCGTAAGGTCTACCTCTACCAGGTCGCCGACAACAAGGAGTGCGTCGAGAAGTACGGCACCCAGGTCGTCGTCGCCCAGACCGCGTTCACGCCGGTCGTCACCATCGAGCTCCTCGCCAAGGGCAGCCTCGGCAGCAAGCCGGGCGACCCCAAGAGTGGCGTGCACAACCCCGAGGCCTTCAACGCCGACGACTACGTAGCCCTCATGCCGGCCTACGAGTTCCCCGGCGGCTTCCTCGAGATGGAGTCGGAGTACAAGCTCGCCCAGGACGCGCAGACGCTGCTGGACCTGGCGAAGTAGGGATCAGCGCTGGCGCGTTGCGGCTTTCGGGGCCGCGCGCCGACGGATCGGGTCTTAAGACGGCTGGCCGCCCCACGAAGGCGGCCGGCCGTTTCTTCCATGGGGGCCGGCCGCTACGCCCGCCGGGCTCCGCTCAGGGTGCTGCGGGTGACCGCGTTCGCCGGCCGTGACAAGATGCCTCTTGCGCGGAGCGGCTCCCGGTCCGGTGACCGGCGCGGTCTTCAAAACCGTCTGCGGGGCAGTGATCCTGTCCTGGGTGGGTTCGACTCCCATGTCGCTCCGCCACCGCTACTCGAACGTATTCCTTTGGAGCTTGCTGTCGTCGGCGTGGCGTCTGGTGTCGCCAACGTGTTGCAGAGGATCCCGATCGCTGCTGCCTTGGGCTCCGGGGTTTGCGCCCACGCACGCCCCCTGGTCGGCCACCCACATCACGGTCCAGGTGCCGGCCAACGCGACGTTCGGATCGCCCAGGGCGGCGGTGAAGACCAGCGCCGGGACGAGCAACGCGCAGAGTCCCGGCCTGAAGCGGTAGGCAAGACCGCCTCCTGCGGCAGGCGGCCGCGTTCAAGTCCTGGGTCCTCGGAGTCGAATGAGTTAGGAACGACGTGTTTCGCATGGGCGGTGCATGGAGCCTGCTGCGTGCGGGCGTCGGGAGAGGCAGTCATGGACTCACGCGGGGTATCGGACTCCGATCGACGTCTCAGCAGGCGACCTGCGGCCCGCGGGCGTGGCCCGCTGCTCGTTCTTGTTCTGCTGGCGGCGCTTCTGTTCATCAGCGGCTTTGCCGCGGCCTTGCCTGCCTTCGCGAGCAGCATCACCGTCAAGGCGACTTCCGCCGGCACGTCGCCCCTCCGCTCTCGCCCCCTTCCGGCCAAGATCACGGCGCTGGAGACGCCCGCAGCATCCTCCGTCCGCACTCACGGGCTCGGGCTCAAAGTGCCGAAGAGCGCCGCGCGCCACCCGGCGAGGCTCGCCGGCGCGCTCGCGACGCTGCCGGCGAGCTACAGCCTGCAGCAGTACGCCCCGGCCCCCGGCGACCAGGGTCAGCTGGGTTCCTGCGCCGCGTGGGCCACCGCCTACACTGCGATGGGCGTGCTCGAGAACCTGGATCAGGCCCACGGCGTCTGGGACAACCCGCTCGACCGCCTGCCAGGCGGCGGCGGCTCGGCGATGTACGTCTACTCGCAGACCTGCGGCGGCGAGGACAACGGCAGCTACATCCTCGACAACGTGGCGGTCGAGGCCTCCCAGGGCGTCGACGAACAGTCCGACTACGCCCAAGGAGAGGCGGACTGGCAGGATCCGCCGACCGCGCAGGAGACGGCCAACGCACGGAACTGGGTCCTGGCCGCCGGCCACAACATCGGCACCGACCAGTACAGCATCGAGCAGGCGATCTCCAGCAACGAGCCGGTCGTGCTCGGGATCGAGGTGACGCGGGCGTTTGGGAGCAACACGAGCGGCAGCTACCCGGACCCGAGCAACCTCGACAATGACTACTCGCACCTCGACGGCCACGCTCTCACCGCGGTCGGCTATGACTCGGGCGGGCTGATCGTCGAGAACAGCTGGGGGGCGTACTGGGGCAACGGCGGCTTCGTGCACATCAGCTGGGCCTGGCTTGAGGGCACCTACCAGGACTCGGGCTGGCCCGATCTCACCCAGGCGACCGCGATGGTGGGCATGCGCCACTGCGCCTCGGTGCTGACGCTTGCGAGCCTCAACCCGACCTCTGGCCCCGCGGGCATGGTGGTGACCATCGGAGGTACCGGCTTCACAGGAACGTCCCTGGTGAGCTTCAACGGCGCCGCAGCGACGACGTTCAGCGTGGTCAGCGACACCCAGATCACCGCTACAGTGCCGAGTGGCGCCACAAGTGGCGCCGTCTCCGTCACGGCGCCCGGGGGCACGACGACCAGCGCCACGATCTTCACCGTCGCCGCCACGCCTGCGGCAGACACTGTCGGCCCGGTGTGCGCCGCCGCGAACGCGAGGGTCAGGCACGGCCGGACCTGCAAGCTGCACTTCGAGGTCTACGACGCGCTCAGTGCCCAGGTGACGACCGAACTGTTCATCACCACAAGGTCGGGCGTCGTCAAGAAGCACTGGTCGTGGGGCTACGGCGAGAACTACGCGGGCTGGTGGTCGACCAGGTTCGCCTGCCGGCTGGGGCGGGGCACCTATCGGATCGCGGTCACGGGTTCCGACCTCGCGGGCAACGGAGCCAGCGTCGTCGGCCGAGCCCGGCTCGTCGTGAGGTAGCCGAGAGGACGGAACCGCTGCGCGACGGGGCCGGCGAATGCCGGCCCCGTCGCGAGCTCCGTTTGTTCAGGCGAGCGCCGTCCTGCTGCTACTTGACCTTCAGCGTGTTGAGGGCCACGTTGCCGGCGGCGTTGCCGAGCGAGTCCTTGGCGGACACGTAGAACTTGTACTTGCCCTTCTTGAGTGTGCACTTGAAGGACGTGCTCTGCAGGGCGTTCACGGGCTTGGCGCCGGCCTTGATGGTCTTGACGACCTTGCCGGCGGCGTTCTTGACCTGGACGGTGACCGTCGCGGTCGTCGCGCCCGAGTTGGTGTCGTTGACCTGGAACTTGAGCGTCGCCGTCTTGCCCTTCTTGACGCTGGCGGCGCTCGGCGCGACGGTCGCCGGCGCGACGACGGTCGTGCCGCCGCCGCCTCCGCCGCTGCTGCTCTGGACCGTGATCTGATAGGTGCCGCTGCCGGTCTGCCCGGCGCCCGGCGTACCTCTCACGCCCCAGGCGGTGTAGTTGTAGGTACCGGGGGTGGTGGGAGCCGTCATGTGTACCACGACGGTGCTTGCGGATCCGGGACCGGCGTTGGCACTTGCGGAAGGCGTGCCGGCGCCGTTGGTCACCCAGGCGCCGTACTGACCGCTGGACGGGAAGGTGATCGCCACGCTGACCGTATACGCGTCACCGGGGGCGAGCGGGCTGAGCGTGCTCGGCGTGGCCTTCACCGCGCCGGCGGTTGCCGAACCGTGGCAGTTCGAGCAGGCCTGCGCCTTGCTCGGAAACGCCTCCGCGGGCTTGGTGGCAACGGCGCCGAAGACGGCGGCGGCCGCGACGGTGACTGCGATGACTCCTGTGATGACTGCGATGCGTTTCTTCAAACCGGTCCTCTCCTGACTGGGGGCTGGGGCTTAGTCGTTTGTGCGCCAAAACACACAGTAGTGGCACGGTAGAGGCCGTCGCCGAGAGGGTCAACCGATTTGGGACAAGGCGCGGCAAACGATTGTGAAGTCCGGCGCCCTCGTGTTGAGATGCGTGAGAACGCAGGCAGAACGCAGTAACATCATGGATATGGGCGCCCGCGCGACAGGAGCGCGGCGCGGCCGCCGCCGGTTATGGCTCGGCGCCTCCCTCGTTCTCCTGCTGGCAATCGCCGGAGTGACCGCCCATCCGGCGCCGGCGTTCGCGGAGGTCAACCCCGATCTCGTGACCACGGCGCTGACCGGCGTCACCGTGCACAGCGGGGCGCGGGCTGTCTTCAGCTTTCGGGTCGACGATCCGGCCGGCGGCACGCTGCTGGCGGACCTTGTTATGGAGCGCCCCGGCGGCCGGGTCGTGCGCACGCTGGCCGCCGGCCTCAGTGTGACGGCCGGGCAGACCGCGACCTGGCGCGGCCGCATCAGCGTTCGACGCGGTCGCTACGTCTATGTGGTCCGCGCGACCGACGCCGCCGGCCGGACCGAGGCGCAGGCCACGCCTGCCGCTCTGCACGTGCTCGCGGCGCTGCCGCCGCTGGTGCCCACGCCGCGCGCCCTCAGGCGCGCCCTCACGTGGGCACGCGCTCGCGCGGGGGACGTCGCGGTGGCCGTCGTCGACAGCCGGGGCGTGCTGCACGGCTGCCGCCAGAACCGCCGCTTCTACAGCGCCAGCATGGTCAAAGCGATGCTGCTCGTCGCCTACCTGCGCGGGCATCGCCACGTCCCCGTCGCGATGCGCGGCGTGCTGGCGCGGATGATCGAGCACTCTGACAACGCCGCCGCCGACATCGTCTACGGCATCGTCGGTCGCGACAGGCTCGTCGCCCTCGCGCGCCTCTCCGCGATGCGCCGTTTCCGGCCCAACGGGGGCTGGATCACGACGCTGGTCACCGCTGCGGACCTGGCGCGCTTCTTCCGCGACATGCACGACTACATCCCCAAGCGCCACATCGCCTTTGCCGACGAGCTCTTGTCCGGGATCATCCCTGCCCAGAGCTGGGGAGTGCCGGCGGCCGCGCGCCCGTTGCACTACCGCGTCTACTTCAAGGGTGGCTGGCTGGGCGCGTGGGTGCTGGCCAGCCAATCCGCGCGCCTCGAGCGCCGGACGGTGCGGCTCGGCCTGGCGGTCTTCACCGACGGCAACCCGGGTGCGGACTACGGCAAGGAGACGATCCGCGGCGTCACCGCGCGCTTGCTGCGGCCGTAGCTCGCGACGGGCGTCACGACGCCGAGCGAAACGGGCGCCCGGCGGTGAGCCGAAGCCGGCGTGCGGCTGCGCCGCGGATGCGGCCCGGCGCTACGCGTCCGGGTAGTCGATCGCCTCGATCGTGAGCTGGCGGTCGCCGGCCGGCCGCCGCCAGCGGACGGTGGCGCCCACGCGCGCGTCGAGCAGCGTCGCCGCCAGCGGCGAGACGTAGCTGAGCAAGCCGTTGTTGGGGTCGGCCTCGTCCTCGCCCACGATGCGAAAGGCGCGGGTGGCGCCGCCGCCCTCTTTGACGGTCACGGCGGCGCCGAACTTGACCATGCGCCGCGGCTGGTGGCCCACGTCGACCGGCATCGCCGACTCCAGGCGCAGAGTGAAGTAGCGCAGGTCGCGGTCGACGAAGTCGAGCTGCTCCTGCGCCAGCCCGTCGTCCTTGGCCGCCTCGCGCAGTTCCAGCCGGCGCTGCTCCAGCTCGCCGACCTTGCCCTCCAGCTGCCGCAGACCCGAGGGCGTGACGTAGTTGGGGTGATCGCTGACCTGGCGCTCCGGCAGGCCCTCCTCGGGCACGCCTCCGTCGGGCTCCTTCACAAATGCTCTGTTCATCTCGTCACGTCCGCGTAGGGTGCTGTGGGATGCGCGGCGCGCCGGGTAGTGCCGGCACGCCGTCGGTGTCCCCTCCCTCTTTCCATGGTACCCGGTTTAGTCCCCCCACAGGCGGTGGGTAGGCTGGGGGCGACAGCGAGACCGAGAGAGGGTGGGACGATGCTGGACAGCAGGATGCAGGACGCGCTCAACGCCCAGATCAACTGGGAGTTCTATTCGGGGTACCTCTACCTCTCGATGGCGGCGCAGTTCTCCGCCTCGGGCATGCCCGGCGGCCAGAACTGGATGACGGTGCAGTATCAGGAGGAGCTCGCGCACGCGCAGAAGATGTTCGACTACGTCACCCAGCGCGGCGGGCGTGCGAAGCTCGAAG
>CAIWHY010000160.1 GCA_903912585.1 uncultured Thermoleophilia bacterium
GCAGATGCCGAATATGAATGGTATCGAGGCGACGCGCGAGATCGTCGCGCTGGGGCGCGACGCGAGCTCGCGCGTCCTCCTCCTCCCGACCTTCGACCTCGACGAGTACGTGTACGAGGGGTTCCGGGCGGGCGCCAGCGGCTTCCTGCTCAAGCGCACGCCCGCGGCCGACCTGGTCGCCGGCATCCGCATCGTCGCCGCCGGCGACGGCATGATCGCGCCGTCGGTGACGACGCGGCTGATCGCCGGCTTCCGCGAGAAGGACGGGCGCCCTGGCATGCTGCGAGACCCCGCGGCCCTCGACCAGCTCACCGAGCGCGAGCACGAGGTGTTCATCCTCGTGGCGCGCGGCATGACCAACGGCGAGATCGCGGCGCACCTCTTCCTCAGCGAGGGCACCGTGAAGACGCACGTCAAGCGGATCTTCTTCAAGCTTGCGATCCACGACCGTACCCAGGCCGTGATCCTCGCCTACGAGGTCGGGCTCGTGCGGCCGGGCGAGGCCGCGGCCGAGTAGCGCTCAAGCCGAGGCCGCGACCGAGCGGCCTCGGCCGTCGTCCCGCCGGCGTCATGCCGCTCGCCGCAGCCTCGGGCGGCCGCCGCTGTACCCCTGGGGGGGTACTGCGGCCGCCCTCATAATCCCTCCGCCAGCCGACCGCAGGTTGCCGCTGCGGGGTGACGACATCGCGGCCCGGCGTCGCTAGGCTTCACCTGTACCTTGCGGAAGTCCCGATGGAGGTGTCCAGGTGAAGCAGTCGCTGCTCGGCCGGTTCTTCGGGGTCGTGGCGCGTCCGCGCACCTGGACCAGCGTGCTGTTCAACATGCTCGCCTTCCCCCTCGGGCTGTTCTACTTCGTCTTCTTCGTCACCGGGCTGTCGGTCGGCCTCGGCCTCGTCATCATCTGGGTCGGCATCCCGATCCTGCTGCTCGTGGTCGGCGCCTGGTGGCTGTTCGCCGCCTTCGAGCGCCTCCAGGCGGAGTACCTGCTCGGCGCCGACGTGGCCGGCAGCCCGCGCCCCTGGGAGGACGCGGAGGGCATCTGGGGCCGGATCAAGGCTCATTTCGGCAGCACGTCGACCTGGAAGGACCTGCTGTATCTGCTCGCCAAGCTGGGCTTCGGGATCGCCTCCTTCACGCTCATGGTGACCCTGGCCGCCGTGGAGGCATGGCTGGTCGCGCTTCCCGTCGCCCACGCCGTCAATGTGCACCTCGCATCGTGGGGCAACGGCAACGGCTGGACGCCGCCGCTCTGGCTCGCGCTTCTCGGCATCCCCTGCGCGATCCTGTGGGTGTTTGTGAGCCTGCACGTGCTGAACGGCTGGAGCTGGATCTGTGCGCGCTGGGCCGAACTGCTGCTGCGCGACCGGCCGGCGGTGCGCGCTCCGGCGGCGCTCGTCCAGCCGGCGCCGCTCGTTGCGACCTCGCCGCAGCCGCCCTTGGCTCCACCGGCTGCCCCGGCCTTGCCGCCGCAGCTGGCACCGCCTGCGCCGGTCTCACCGCAGCCGGCGCCGCCGGC
>CAIWHY010000161.1 GCA_903912585.1 uncultured Thermoleophilia bacterium
AGCGAAGAACAGACGCCGGGGCCCGGACCGGAAGTCAGCAGGTGCGGGCCCCGGCGTCTTGTGATTGTCGAACGGGGGCGCAGCGACGGTGCACTTGCGAGGGGGACGGCGGACGGCACGCGCCCGCGAGGGAGGTGTTCGTGGTGGGCCGTGAAGGATTCGAACCTTCGACCTTGGGATTAAGAGTCCCCTGCTCTACCAACTAAGCTAACGGCCCACGGGGTGACGAGGCGCTATGGTACCAGCCGCCCGAGGTCTTGCCAAACCGGCCGCGGCGCCCGCGGCGCGGCGGCGACGCGCAGGCCGGCGTCAGCCGAAGACGTGGCTGCCGGCGACCTCGTAGCCCTCTTCCTGGACGGCCGCCTGGATCGCGTCGAGGGCCACGTCCCCGTCCTCGAAATCGACGGTCACGCTCTTGGCCTCGACGTTCACGACCACTGCCCTGACGCCGTCGAGAGCGCCCACGGCGCCTTCTATGGCCATCTTGCAGTGGTTGCAGGAGACGCTGGGCACGTTGAGCACGGCGTGCGTGGCTGCCATTGTCACTCCTGTTCCTCGGCCGGGCGGCCGATCTCGGCTAGCTTGTACGTGACGGAGTGGCCCTCCGCGTTGACCACGGTGACGCTGTCGAGCGGCGCCAGCAACTCGACGACCTTGCCTTCGCCGCCCGGCGTGGTGATGATCGCGCCGCGCTTGGGCGCGCGCTTGCGGAACGAGACGTACACCTGGTGCTCGTACTTGAGGCAGCACATCAGGCGGCCGCAGCAGCCCGAGATCTTCGTGGGGTTCAGCGGCAGGTTCTGATCCTTGGCCATGCGGATGGAGACCGGCTCCTGGTCGCCGGCGAACGTCGCGCAGCAGAGGCTCCGGCCGCACGGCCCGAACCCGCCGACGATGCGCGACTGGTCGCGGGCGCTCACCTGCTTGAGCTCGACGCGCTTTCTGAGGCGATCGTTGAGCTTGCCCACGAGCTCGCGGAAGTCGACGCGCTCCTCGGAGTAGAAGGTGAGCGTCAGCTTGCCGCCCTCGAAGCCCTGACGGGCCTCGACGATCTTCATGTCGAGGCCCAGCTCGGCGACCAGCTTGCGGCACTCCCGCTTTGCCTCGAGCTCCGCGTCGCGGTGCGACGCGATGGCGTCCAGGTCGGCCTGCGTCGCCTTGCGCATCACGCGCTTGAGGCCGCGCGGCGCCTTGTCGGCGGGCACGTCCTCCGCCGCCCTGACGGCGCGCCCGAAATCGGCGCCGCGCGTCGTGTCGACCACGACCTGGTCGCCCGGGGCGAGCTCGAGGCCGGAGGCGTCGAACTGGTAGACCTTGCCGCCGCCGCGAAAGACGACGCTGGCGATCCTAGGCACTTTCAGCGACCTCCCCGAAGCGCGCGAACATGGCCTGCAGCGCGAGCTTGTGGTCGACGTTCATGTACAGATCGGTGCGCGCCCGGGCGGCGACCGCCAGAAGGCGCGCGTAATGATCGGGCGTAGCGACGGCCTCGCCGGCGAGCTCGCCGGCGTGGTCACTGTTCCAGAGTACATCGGAACCCCCGCAGGCGACCACCCAGAGGTCGCGCAGCCACGAGGTGAGCAGGCCGACGGCGTCCTGCGCGGCGACGCGCCGCAGGCGCGCCTCTTCGCGCCGGGCGCGGGCCTCGGCCTGCTTGACGTGCCAGGCACAGTCGCGCTTGTCCTGAAACTGGCGCTCCAGCTCGGCGACGCGCGTCTTGAGCTCGTCCTGGGAGGCGGACTTGATCTCCTGCTGGTGACCGTCCAGCACGGCGATGAACGCCGCCGCCGGGTCCGGGCCGTCGCCGCCGGGCATGCCGGCGGCGGCGCGCGCCGTCCACTTGATGTACTGCCCGCGCCGAGCCGGGCCGCGCGCGTCCTCGGCGAGCCGCCGGGCGCGCTCGACGGCGCCGCCGGAGAGGCGCGCGAGCGCCACGGCCTGC
>CAIWHY010000162.1 GCA_903912585.1 uncultured Thermoleophilia bacterium
GCCCGCCTGTGACCTTGCCGGTCGGGCGCCCGGCCCTAGTGTGCGATCAGCTCTCCCTGCGCCGCGAGCTCGCGCACGCTGGCGAGCGTGTCGCCGAGGCGCGCGAGCACGGTGTCCATCTCCGCGTAGGTGATGATCGCCGGCGGCTGCATGCGCAGCGTCAGCGAGTTGAACAAGGTGCCGCCGATGAGCACGCCGCGGCTGAACAGCCCCTGGCTCACGGCGTAGCCGATATCGGCGTCGCGGAACTCCATGCCGATGATGACGCCCATCCCGCGCACGTCGGCGAAGAGGTCGTCGTACTGCGCCGCCAGCTCCGTGAGCTTGCCTTTGAGGTAGGCGCCCTTCTCTGCCGCCTGCCCCGGGATGTCCTCCTCGAGCGTGGCGTGCATGGCGCCGATCGCGGCGGACGTGGCCATCGGGTTGCCGCCGAAGGTGGTCGAGTGGATGTACGGGTTCTCGAAGAAGGCCTCGAACACCTCGGGCGTGGCGATGAAGTTGCCGATCGGGATGACGGCGCCGCCGAGGGCCTTGCCCATCGTCATGATGTCCGGCGCCACGCCCCAGTTGTCCATGCCCCAGAGCTTGCCGGTGCGGCCCATGCCGGTCTGCACCTCGTCGGCGATGAACAGGATGTGCCACTTGTCGCAGATCTCCCGGACCTTGGCGAAGTAGTCGGGTGGCGGCAGGATCGCTCCGGCTTCGCCCTGGATGGGCTCGGCGATGAACGCCGCGATGTCGAAGCCCACCTGGTCGCAGATGGCGAGCTCCTTGTCGAGGGCGTCGGCGTCGCCGTAGGGCACGAAGCGCACGCCCGGCACCAGCGGATAGAACGGCCTGCGGAACTCCGCCTTGCCGCTCACGCTGAGGCTCCCGATCGACTTGCCGTGGAAGGCGCAGGTGGTGCTGATGATGCCCTTGCTGTGGTCCTTCTTGCGGCGCCATGCGTACAGCTTCGCCAGCTTCATGGCGCCTTCGTTGGCCTCGGTGCCGGAGTTGCAAAAGAACGAGTACTGCAGGTCGCCGGGCGTCACCATCGCCAGCAGGTGAGCGAGGTAGCCGCGCATCGGGTCGAGCAGTTCCTGGGAGTGCAGCGCCTGGTGCTCGAGCTGGGCCTTGACCGCCTTCACGACCGTGGGGTGGCGATGGCCGAGCATGTAGATGCCGAAGCCGCCGAGGCAGTCGATGTACTCCTTGCCGTGCACGTCGCGGTACGTGGAGCCGCTGTCCGACCACTCGACCGCCGTGTAGTCAGTGGAGACCGACTTGCGGTACTCGAGGATGCCGGGGTTGACGAATCCATCGAAGTTCGTGACGCAGTCGCGCACGACGGCCTCTTGCTCGTCGCGCGACAGTTCGGATTTTGACATGAGATCGAGCGCCTTCTGCGATTCTCGTAGGGCCTCGAGCCTCATTTGCTCATCCATTCGTTCCCCCAGTCGCAAGACACGGTTGCCGGAATCTTGTCTATTTGCGGTATAGTTCGTACAGCCGACCGAAATCTCCCCCGACTGTACCGCGAAAAGCGCAGGATGGCAACGCCGGCCGGCGCCGCCGGTCGGGCCGGCGTCGGCGGATGGTAGGGTCCTGCATGGAGGATGAGATGGAGCAGCCTGGCGACGCGCGAGAGGACCCCACGGCGCAGCTGTCGCCGACCGCCCGTCGCCTCGTGGCTGCGGCGCGCAAGCTCCTGGCGCGCGGCGGTTTCGAGGCGCTCACCGTCGAGGCGGTCGCGGCGGAGGCCGGCGCATATCGCGACTCCGTGCGCTACTACTTCGGCAGCAAGGCGGCCTTCGTCGCCGCCGTCGTCGACTCCCTGGCCCACGACCAGAGCGTCGCCGCGGTCGAGCAGACCCGGACTCTCCCGGCCGGCGCCCCCCGCGTCCACAGCCTGGTCGCCAGCGACCGCCAGCTCGTGGACGAACGCGCCGGCTTTCGCGACTTCTTCGCGATCTTCCCGCACGTCTTGCTCGACGAAGAGCTGCGCGATCGCGTCGCCACCCTGTACGAGTGGTACCGCGACCTCTACGCCGGCGGGATGGGCGGCGCCGGCGGCGCCGCCGCGGCCGCGCGCCTGCGGCTTTTCGCCTCGCTCATGGTCGCGATGACGGACGGCCTCGCCGTCCAGAAGCTCCTCGACCCGGACGGCGTCGATCTCGAAGCTCTCTTCGCGCTCTGGGACGACATCCTGCAGCGCGCCTTCGCGGGCGAGCCGGGCTGACGGCGCCCGGCGACGGCGACGGCCGGCGACCGGCCGCGACGACGTCTCTCAACGTCTCCCGCGACCCACTACCATCCTCATTTACAGAGCCTGGAGCGTGGTGTACTCTCGGCGCGTGTTTGCGGCGCCGCATGGGGGGCTCCGTCGGCCTTCGAGGCCAGCACACGGTTTCATCGTAGGAGGATCAGTCGTGGCGCAGGGCACCGTGAAGTGGTTCAGCAACGAGAAGGGCTATGGCTTCATCGAGCGGGCGGACGGGGACGACCTGTTCGTGCACTACTCCGAGATCACGATGGACGGGTACAAGACGCTCGTCCAGGGGCAGAGCGTCGAGTTCGAGGTCACCGAAGGCGACAAGGGCCTGCAGGCCTCCACAGTGAAACCGGTCGCCTGACGCACGCACGCGCACAGAGGGCCCCGGCGGCTGACAAGGCCACCGGGCCCCTTTCTTGTCCCCCCTCTGGGGCAGGAGTAGGATAGCCGCCCCGCTTTTGCGGCTCGTTGCAGGAGGAACGCCCCATGATCGGTGAAGACGACGTCCGCTACGTGGCGAAGCTCGCCCGTCTGCGTCTCGAACAGGACGAGATCGCCCGCATGACGAGCGAGCTCGGCAAGATCCTCAGCCACATCGACAAGATGGGCGAGCTGGACACGACCGGCGTGCCTCCCACGGCGCACGTCCTCGACGTCGCCAACGTCACGCGCGCCGACAAGCCCTCGGAGAGCCTGCCGCGCGCCGAGGCGCTGCGCAACGCGCCGGCCGTGAGCGACGACTGTTTCCGCGTCCCGAAGATGGGCTGACGGTGAGCGGACTCGACCCCCTGCGGCTCACCGCCAAGGTCGCCAAGCGCCTCTTGGTGGACGGCGAGGTCTCCGCCGCCGAGCTCGCCAAGACGTACCTCGACCAGATCGCCGCCGTCGAGCCGCGCGTCAAGGCCTACATCCGGGTCACCTACGACAACGCCGCCAAGTACTCGACCAAGGTCGACCGAGAGATGCAGGCCTTGCGGGGCCCGCTCGCCGGGCTGCCCATCGCCATCAAGGACAACATGGTCACCGAGGGCGTCACCACGACGTGCGCCTCGCGCATCCTGCGCGACTACATGCCGGTGTACACCGCGACCGCGGTGCGCCAGGTGTGGGACGACCACGTGGTCATGCTCGGCAAGACCAACCTCGACGAGTTCGCCATGGGCTCCTCCACCGAGAACTCGTCGTTCCAGACCACCGCCAACCCGTGGGACCTCGCCACGGTGCCGGGCGGCTCGAGCGGCGGCTCCGCCGCCGCCGTCGCCGCCGGCGAGGCCCTGTGGGCCCTCGGCAGCGACACCGGTGGCTCCATCCGCCAGCCGGCCGCCCTCTGCGGCATCGTCGGCATGAAGCCCACCTACGGCGCCGTCAGCCGCTACGGGCTCATCGCCTTCGCCAGTTCGCTCGACCAGATCGGCCCGCTCACGCGCTCCGTGTATGACTGCGCGCTGCTGCTGCAGCACATCGTCGGCCGCGACCCGAGGGACGCGACGAGCGTCGCCCTGCCCGAGCCGGTCAAGTTGCCGGACGCGGAGCGGCTCGACGGCCTCCGCGTCGGCATCCCGGCCGAGTACCTCGCGGCCGGCATCGAGCCCGGGGTGCGCGCCCGCTTCGACGAGACCGTCGCCCGCGTCGAGGAACTCGGCGGCATCTGCGTCGAGATCAGCCTGCCGCACACCGAGTACGCGCTGCCCGCCTACTACATCATCGCGCCCGCCGAGGCAAGCGCGAACCTGGCGCGCTTCGACGGCGTGCGCTACGGCTATCGCTGCGAGGACCCCGTCGACCTCCTCGACATGTACGAGCGCACACGCGGCGAGGGCTTCGGGCCCGAGGTCAAGCGGCGCATCATGATCGGTACCTACGCGCTTTCGGCCGGCTACTACGACGCCTACTACGGCCGCGCGCAGGTGGTGCGCACGCTCGTGCGCCGCGATTTTGAGCGGGCCTTCGCCGGCGTCGACCTGATCGCCTTGCCGACGACGCCGACGGTCGCGTTCCGCGCCGGGTCGCGCACCGCCGACCCGCTCTCCATGTACGTCTGCGACATCTGCACGATCCCCGCCAACCTCGCCGGCCTGCCGGCGATCAGCATCCCGTGCGGGCTCAGCGACGGCCTTCCCGTGGGCTTCCAGCTCATCGGACCGGCGTTCAGCGAGAACCGCATCCTGCAGACCGCGCACGCGCTCGAGGGCGCCATCGGCTTCGACACGGCGCCCGCGTTCCGCGACTCGCGCCTCGAGGTGCGGCAGTGAGCGCCTGGGAGCCGGTCATCGGCCTCGAGATGCACGTCGAGCTCGACACGCGTACCAAGATGTTCTGCGGCTGCGCGGTCACCAAGGGCGACGATCCCAACAGCCATACGTGCCCGGTGTGCCTCGCGCACCCCGGCGCGCTCCCCGTGGTCAACCAGCGCGCCATCGAGTACGCGGCGCGCATCGCCCTGGCGTTGCACTGCACGGTGCAGCCGCGCAACATCTTCCACCGCAAGAACTACTTCTATCCGGACCTCCCCAAGGCGTACCAGATCAGCCAGTACGACGAGCCGCTGGCCACCGAGGGCTGGTTCGACTACTGGGTGGACGGCGAGACCCTCCGCTGCCGCATCAACCGCGTGCACATGGAGGAGGACGCCGCCAAGCTCATCCACGCCGGCGGCGACGCGGGGCGCATCGCCGGCTCGGACTACTCGATGGTCGACTTCAACCGCGGCGGCACGCCGCTCGTGGAGATCGTCACCGAGCCGGACATCCCGTCGCCGGAGGCGGCGCGCGAGCTCCTCCAGCAGTTGCGCAACCTGGTCGTCGAGCTCGGCGTGAGCGAGTGCAACATGGAGGAGGGCCAGATCCGCTGGGACGCCAACGTCAGCGTCCGGCCGGAGGGCAGCACCGGATTGGGCACGCGCACCGAGCTCAAGAACATGAACAGCTTCCGCTACCTGCAGCAGGCCCTCGACGCCGAGATCCCGCGGCAGATCGAGGTGCTGGAGGCGGGCGGCACGATCGCCCTCGAGACCCTGCACTTCGACCCCGGTACGGGCACGACGACGCCCCTGAGGAGCAAGGAGGAGGCGCACGACTACCGCTACTTCCCCGAGCCCGACCTCGTGCCGCTCGTGATCGACCCCGTCTGGGTGGAGGGACTGCGCGCGACGCAGCCGGAACTGCCGGCGGCGCGCGTCCAGCGCTTCACGGGGCAGTACGGGCTGTCGCGCGCCGATGCCGTCGTCCTGGGCTCGTCGGCGTCGATGGCCGGCTTCTACGAAGAGGTCGTGGCGGCGGGGGCCGCGGCCAAGCCGGCGGCCAACTGGACGATGGGCGAGTACCTCGCCCATCTCAACGCCGCCGGCCTCGAGGCCGGCCACGGCCACGTCACGGCCGAACGGCTCGCCAAGCTGGTCAAGCTCGTCGAGGGCGGTACCGTGTCGACGAGCTCCGGCAAAGAGGTGTTCGCGCTTATGATCGAGGAGCGCGCCGAGCCCGAGGCCGTCGTCGAGAAGCACGGCCTCGGCCAGATCAGCGACGCGCCGGAGCTCGAAACGGCGGTGGCCCGCGTGATCGCCGGGAATCCTGCCCAGGTGGAGCAGTATCGCGGCGGCAAGCAGCAGGTGCTCGGCTTCCTCGTGGGGCAGGTCATGAAGGCCACCGGCGGCCGCGCCAACCCGCAGCTCGTCAACGAGCTGCTGCGCGCGGCCCTCGACGGTTGATCCCCTTGCCCGCCAACCACAGGTAGGTGCCCATGGCCAGCGACCTCTCCAGTTTCGTCATCGGCAGGGCACGGCCGGCGGAGCCGGCCGTGCGCATCGACGACACCACGCTCCGCGACGGCGAGCAGACCGCCGGCGTCGTCTTCAGCAACCACGAGAAGATCCGCATCGCCAAGCTCCTCGACGAGGTCGGCGTCCACCAGATCGAGGTGGGCATCCCGGCGATGGGCGGCGACGAAAAGGCGAGCATCAAGCAGATCGTCGACCTCGGCCTCGACACCTCGATCCTCGCCTGGAACCGGGCGGTGATCGGCGACATCCAGGATTCGCTCGACTGCGGCGTCGACTCAGTGGCCATCTCGATGTCGGCGAGCGACATCCACATCGAGCACAAGCTGGCCAAGTCGCGCCAGTGGGTGCTGGACCAGATCCGTGAGTGCGTCGCCTTCGCCAAGGACAAGGACCTCTACGTGTCGGTGAACGCCGAGGACGCCTCGCGCTCCGACCTGGAGTTCCTGCTGCGCTTCTGCCGGGCCGCCAAGGAAGAGGGCGCCGACAGGCTGCGCTTCTGCGACACGCTCGGCATCCTCGACCCCTTCGACACCTTCAACGTGATCTCGTTTCTCAAGAAGGAAGGCGGGCTCGACATCGAGATGCACACGCACGACGACTTCGGCATGGCGACCGCCAACGCGCTCGCCGGCATCAAGGCCGGGGCGACCTACGTGAACACCACCGTCAACGGCCTCGGGGAGCGCGCCGGCAACGCCGCCCTCGAGGAGGTCGTGATGGCCCTCAAGTATCTGGGCAAGGTCGACGTGGGGCTGGACACGAGCCGCTTCCGCGAGCTCAGCGAGTACGTCGCGGCCGCGTCGGCACGCACGATCCCGGCGTGGAAGAGCATCGTCGGCACCAATGTCTTCGCTCACGAGAGCGGCATCCACGCCGACGGCGTCATCAAGAACCCCCTCAACTACGAGGCCTTCGCGCCCGAGGACGTGGGCCTGGAGCGCCAGATCGTGGTGGGCAAGCACTCCGGCACGCGCACCATCTACCGCAAGTTCCAGGAGTTCGGGCTCGAGCTCACGCAGGAGGACTGCGCCGGAGTGCTGGCGCTGGTGCGCCAGACCGCGGTGGAGCTCAAGCGGGCGCTCTTCGACAAGGAGCTCATGTACATCTACCAGGACTACCTCGGGCGTCTCGGGGATGCGGTGCCCATGGGCGATCACGCCGGCGAGGCGGCCGCGGCCGCTGAGGCCACTGGAGGCGCCGCCGCCCCAGCTGCGCCGCGCGGCGCGGGCACGGCGGCCGGGAGCGCCGGGAAGCCTGCGTGACGGCGCTCACCCTCGCCGAGAAGATTCTCGCCGCGCACGCCGGGCTGGACGCCGTGGTGCCCGGCCAGATCGTGATCGCCGCCGTGGACGTGGCCATCGCCCAGGACGGCACCGGGCCGCTGGCGATCGAGCAGATCGAAGAGCTCGGCTCTGCGCGCTTGAAGGCGCCGACCTGCGTCTTCTTCATCGACCACGCGGCGCCGGCGCCGCGCAGCGAGCTCGCCAACGCGCAGAAGACGATCCGCGCCTTCTGCGCCTCCTCCGGCGCCACGCTCAGCGACGTCGAGATGGGCGTGTGCCACCAGCGCGTGGCGGAGAGCTACGCCAAGCCCGGCGACCTCGTCATCGGCGCCGACTCGCACACCTGCATGGCCGGCGCCCTGGGCGCGTTCGCTACCGGCATGGGAAGCACCGACGTCGCCGTCGGCATGGCCAGCGGCCAAACGTGGCTGCGCGTGCCGGAGAGCTTCCGCATCGAGGTCACGGGCGAGCTGCAGGACGGCGTCGAGGCAAAGGATCTGATGCTCACGCTCATCGGCACGCTGGGCGCCGACGGCGCCACCTACAAGGCGCTGGAGTTCGGGGGGCCGGGCATCGACGCCCTGCCCATGCCCGGCCGCCTCACGCTCTGCAACATGTCGGTCGAGGCCGGCGCCAAGGCCGGCCTGATGCCGAGTGACGACTCCACGCGGGCGTTCCTCGCCGCGCTGGACCGCGAGGCCGACTGGCGGCCGCTCGCGGCCGACCCCGGCGCCTCCTACGAGCGCGTCGTCGAGGTCGACGCCGCCGCGATCGTGCCCACCGTCTCGCGGCCGCACGCGGTGGACAACACCGCGCCGGCGGCGGCTCTCAAGGGGACCAGGGTCGACCAGGTGCTCATCGGCACCTGCACCAACGGGCGCCTCGAGGACCTGCGCGCGGCGGCGCGCCTGCGGCGCGGGCGCCGCCGCGCGCCGCACACGCGCCTGATCGTGACCCCTGCCTCGCAGGCGGTGGCGCGAGCCGCCGCCGCCGAGGGGCTGTTCGACGTCTTCTGGGACGCGGGCGCCGTGGTCACCAACCCCGGTTGCGGCGCCTGCGTCGGCATCCACGAGGGCATCCTCGGCGACGGCGAAGTGTGCCTGAGCACCGCCAACCGCAACTTCCACGGGCGCATGGGCAATCCCGGCGCCTTCATCTACCTGGGCTCGCCGGCCACCGCGGCCGCCACGGCCGTGGCCGGCGAGATCACCGATCCACGCGAGCTTCTCTAGGAAAGGGGACGCAATGGCCAAGCACTACGACGCACCGCCGCCGATGGTCATCGATCCAACCAAGCACTACATCGGGACCATCAGCACCGATCTCGGCGACATCGTCTTCGAGCTCTTCGCCGACAAGGCCCCGACGACCGTCAACAACTTCGTCTTCCTCGTCCGGGACGGCTACTACGACGGCGTGACGTTCCACCGCGTCATCAAAGGGTTCATGGCCCAGGGCGGCGACCCCACGGGCAGCGGCAGCGGCGGGCCCGGCTACCGCTTCGCCGACGAGTTCCACCCGGCGCTCAAGCACGACGGCCCCGGGACCCTCTCGATGGCCAACGCCGGCCCCGGCACCAACGGCTCGCAGTTCTTCATCACCTACCGCGACACGCCGCACCTCGACGGCAAGCACACAGTGTTCGGCCGCATCGTGGAGGGCATGGACGTGCTCGAGGCGATCCCCGAGCGGGACCCGCAGCGCGCGAGCGAGCCCGGCGTCGTGATGAACAGCGTCAGCGTCGTCGAGGAGGAATGGATCACGTGACGGACGAGGCGCTGCGCGGCCGGGCGTGGCTCTTCGGCGACGACATCTCCACCGACCACATCGCGCCCGGCCGGCTGTTCCACCTGCGCACCGACCTGCCGCAGCTGGCCAGGCACGTCCTCGAGGACGCGCGGCCCGAGTTCGCGGGCGAGATGCGCCCGGGCGACTTCGTCGTCGGCGGGCGCAACTTCGGTCTCGGCTCGAGCCGCGAGCACGCGCCGCGCATCATCAAGCTGGCCGGCGCCGGCGCCGTGCTCGCCCAGAGCTTCGCGCGCATCTTCTTCCGCAATGCGATCAACGTGGGCCTGCCGGTGCTGCAGTGCGACACGAGCGGCATCGGCGAGCAGGACGAGCTCGAGGTCGACCTCGCCGGCGGTGAGGTGCGCGACCTCACGACCGGCGCCGTCATCCCGTTCGTCCCGCTGCCTCCCGTGATGGTCACCATCCTCGCGGACGGCGGCCTCGTGGCGCACGTCAAGATGCACGGCGGCTTCGATCTCCCGGAGGGGTGACGGAGCCGGTGCCGCGGAGGCGGGGCAGATGATCCTGTCCGACCGGACGCTGCGCGAGCGCATCGCCGTGGGCAGCATCGGCATCGAGCCTTTCGACGACGATGCCGTCCAGCCGGCGAGCATCGACCTGCGTCTCGGCGACGCCTTTCGCGTGTTCACGCGCCACAAGTACGGCTTCGTGGACGTCGCCGTCGACCAGCCGGACCTCACCGAGGCCGTGAGCGTGCCGCCAGGCGAGAGCTTTGCGCTCCATCCCGGCGAGTTCGCGCTCGGCAGCACGGTGGAGCGCGTCGCCGTGCCCGCCGACCTCGTCGGCCGTCTCGAAGGCAAGAGCAGTCTCGGCCGCCTCGGGCTGATCATCCACTCGACGGCCGGCTACATCGATCCGGGCTTCGAGGGCCAGATCACCCTCGAGCTCTCCAACGTGGCGACGGTGCCGATCATGCTCCACCCCGGCATGCGCATCGCCCAGATCTCGTTCCTCACGATGACCTCGCCGGCGGACCGCCCCTACGCGTCGCCCGGCCTGCACAGCAAGTACCAGGGGCAGACTGGGCCGACGCAGTCGCGCCTGCGTCTGGACGCCGAAGCGCGCCCTTCGTCGCACACTGACGCCTCCGCGGACCGGGAGATCCCATGACCTACACGGTGACGCTCATCCCCGGCGACGGGACCGGCCCCGAGCTGGCCGCCGCCCTCGAGACCGTGATCGCGGCCACCGGCGTGCCCATCCTCTGGGAGGTCCACGACGCCGGCCTCGGCGTGATGCAGGAGTACGGCACGCCGCTGCCCGAGCACGTCCTCGACTCGATCCGCCGCACCAGGGTCGCCATCAAGGGGCCGATCACGACGCCGGTGGGCGGCGGCTTCCGCAGCGTCAACGTGGCCCTGCGCAAGGAGCTCGACCTGTACGCCTGCCTGCGCCCGTCCAAGACGATGAAGGGCGTGCGCACGCGCTTCGACGACATCGACCTCGTGGTCGTGCGCGAGAACACCGAGGACCTCTACGCCGGCATCGAGCACATGGTCACCCCGGACGCCGCCGAGAGCATCAAGATCATCACGCGCAAGGGCAGCGAGCGCATCGTGCGCTTCGCCTTCGAGTACGCGCGCAAGCACGGCCGCCGCAAGATCACGGCCGTGCACAAGGCCAACATCATGAAGTGCACCGACGGGCTCTTCCTGCGCGTCGCCGGCGAGGTCGCGGCACGCTACCCGGAGATCGAGTTCGAGGAGCGCATCGTCGACAACATGTGCATGCAGCTCGTGCAGAAGCCCGAACTCTACGACGTGCTCGTGCTGCCCAACCTCTACGGCGACATCGTCAGCGACCTCTGCGCCGGCCTCATCGGCGGCCTCGGCGTCGCCCCGGGCGCCAACTTCGGCGACGACATCGCCGTGTTCGAGCCGGTGCACGGCAGCGCTCCCAAGTACGCGGGCCAGGACAAGGTCAACCCTATGGCGCTGCTGCGCTCGGGCGTCCTGATGCTCGAGCACCTCGGCGAGGACGAGGCGGCGCGCCGCATGGAGCAGGCGATCGCCGATGTGGTCGCCGAAGGGAAAGACGTGACGTACGACCTCGGCGGAACGGCCGGGACGAGCGGCATGGCCGCCGCCATCGCCGCCCGCATCAAAAGCTAGGGCGCGGCCCGCTGCGCCGGGCGCGCCCCAAAGGAGGTTCCAGTGGAGGAGCAAGAGAAGCACATCAACCTGCATGCGTCGCCGGAGATGATGGCCGGCGTCTACGCCAATTTCGCCAACGTGAGCCACTCCGACTACGAGTTCTCGATCACGTTCGTGCGTCTCGATCACGAGAGCGAGGAGCCGGGGGAGCTCAACGGCGTCGTCGTGAGCCGGGTCAACCTGTCGCCGCGCTTCCTCAAGGAGCTGCTCGACGCGATGGCGGACAACTACAGCAAGTGGCAGGCCGCCGAGAACATCCGCGACCTCCCCGAGGCGCCCGGCCGCGACTGACCGCGCGCCGGCGTGCGCC
>CAIWHY010000163.1 GCA_903912585.1 uncultured Thermoleophilia bacterium
TCACTTTTGACCTCCGTACATGGCTGTCGGCCCCGGGTGCGGCCGAGAGCCGTATCGGGGGGGGCCGTCCCGCCCACACAGGGGGCCGGTGCCAACGGGCCGCCGGCCGCGGTCAGAGCGAGCCGAGCTGCGTGAGCGCGTCCAGCGCCGCCGGCTCGCCGGCGAGCACCATCATCGCCGCGCCCTCGACGCGCGCCGCCATGGCGTCCACGAAGTACTGGGCCGCCAGCAGCTTGCGCGCGTCGTCCTGCGCGGCGCGCAGCATCAGGTAGCCGCACACGACGTCGATCGCCATCTCGACGAGCCGGCGCGCGTGGAAGTCGCGGAAGCGCACGTCGCCGAGCTCGCGCACGCGCGTCGTCGCCTCGGCCAGACGCACGCGGGCGCGCCGTACGCGCGCCAGCAGCTCCGGCGTCGCCGCGAAGTCCTCACCGTCGTAGTCGTCGATCCGGTCGGCGAGCGTCCCGCCGAGCACGCCGCCGATCGCCGCGACCACCTGCAGTTGCGTCGTGCCCTCGTAGATGTTGGTGATGCGCGCGTCCCGCGTGTGGCGTTCCACGGCGAAGTCGCGCATGTAGCCCGAGCCGCCGTGCACCTGCAGCGAGTCGTAGGCGACCTTGTTGGCCATCTCGGTGCAGCAGGCTTTGGCGAGCGGCGTGTACAGCGCCGCCAGCCGCGTGAAGCGCTTGAGGTCGGCGCGCAGCGCCTTGAGATCGGTGTCGGCGCCGGCGGAGGCCGCGCCGGCCTTCTCGGCCGCCTGCACCTGGGCGATGCGGTGCTCAAGCATCTCCTTGACGTCCACGATGAGCGCCGTCTCGTAGAGCAGCGCCCGCGCCGCCTCGATGCTCACCTTCATGTCGGCGAGGATCGCCTTGACGGCGGTGAGCGCGCTGATCGGCGCCCCGAACTGCACGCGCTCATCGGCGTACTTGGCGGCCGTGCGGTACGCCGCTTCGGCGATGCCTTGGGCTTGGGCGGCGATCGCGATGCGGGCACCGTTCATCAGGCTCATGACGTAGGTAGTGAGGCCGCGCCGGCGCTCGCCGACGAGCAGCGCCGGCGCGTCGTCGAACTGCAGCTCGCAGGTCGGCGAGCCGTGGATGCCGAGCTTGTCCTCGAGCCGGCGGATGCGCATGTGCTCGTCGCGCTCGTAGAGGAACATGCTGAGGCCGCGCGCGTCGGTCGTGCCTTCTTCCGAACGCGCCAGGACCAGGCTGAGCTGCCCGCAGCCGTTGGTGATGAACCGTTTGACGCCGTTGAGGCGCCAGGTGCCGTCCGGCTGTTCGGTCGCCTTGAGCTGGATGTTCTGCAGGTCCGAGCCGGCCTCCGGCTCGGTGAGCGCCATCGAGCCGGTCACCTCGCCGCTGGCGAAGCGCGGCAGGTACGCGTCCTTCATCTCGTCGCCGGCGAACTTGTTGACGGTCTCGGCGATGTCCTGGAGCCCGAAGATGTTCATCAGCGACGGGTCGGCGCGGCTCACCATCTCGACGATCATCACGGAGACGCTGACCGGGAAGTTGAGGCCGCCGTACTTGCGTGGCAGGGTGATGCCCATGAGGTCGGCCTGGCGCAGGCGCTCGAGGCTCTCGTCTATGCCGGGCGCGTAGCAGACCTCGCCGTCCACGAGCTCGCTGCCGGCGCGGTCGACGTCCTCGGCGCGCGGCTCCACGAACTCGCCGGCGATGTCGCCCACGATCTCGAGCGTGCGCTCGTAGGAGTCGAGGGCGTCCTCGAGATCCCTGGGCGCGTAGGCGAAGTCCCGCGCCTGCAGGTAGTCGTCCTCGCGCAGGCGCACGATGCGCGCCAGGTCGAGGCGGCGCAGGGTCTGCCGCAGGTCGGCGTTGTCGGCGAAGAAGTTGCTCATGCCTTCGTCCTGTAGGCCTTGATGAGGAGCGGGATGACCTTGTGCAGGTCGCCGGCGATGCCGTAGTGGGCCACGGCGAAGATCGGCGCCAGGGGATCGTTGTTGATCGCCAGGATGCGGGCGCTCTGCTCCATGCCGGCGCGGTGCTGCACCGAGCCGCTGATGCCGCAGGCGATGTAGAGCTTGGGGCGCACGGTCGTGCCGGTCTGGCCGACCTGGTGCTCGTGGCTCACCCAGCCGGCGTCCACGGCGGCGCGGCTGGCACCGACGACGCCGCCGAGCGTGCGCGCGAGCTCCTCGACGAGCGCGAACCCCTCGCGCGAGCCCACGCCGACGCCGCCGGAGACGACGACGCGGGCGCCCTTGAGGTCGACCTTCTTCTCCTTCTGCACGCGGCGCACCAAGGTGACGACGAAGTCGGCGTCGGTGAGCACGATGCGGCCGGCGTCCGCGACCGCCGCCGACGAGCGCTGCACCGGCACGTCGACGACGGTGCCGGTGCGACTTTCGTCGGCCTCCGGCATCACCATCACGCCCTCGCGCACGGTCGCCATCTGCGGCTTGTGCTCGGGACTGACGATGGTGGCGATGATGTTGCCGCCGAACGCCGGCCGGATCTGGTAGAGCAGGTCCGCGTACTCCTGGCCCTTGGCCGTGAAGTCGCCGATGCGCAGGTCGGTGCAGTCGGCGGTAAGGCCGGTGCGCAGCGTGCTCGCCACCCGCGGGGCGAGGTCGCGGCCGGTGGTGGTCGCCCCGTAGAGGACGATCTGCGGCCGGTGCTCGCGCACCAAATGGCTGACGACGGCCGTGTAGGGCAGCGCCAGGTAGTGGGTGAGCGCCTCGTGGTCGGCGAGGTACACGGTGTCGGCGCCGCGGGCGACGAGCGCGGGCGCCAGCGCCCTGACGGGCGCGCCCGCTCCGGCCAGCACGGCGCCGACCGACACGCCGAGCGTGCCGGCGAGCTCGCGGGCGCGGCCGAGAAGCTCGAGGCTGACCTCGGCGGCCACGCCGTCGTGCTGCTCCACGACGACCCAGACGTCTCCGGCGCCGCGCTCAGGGGCGCCTCCCGTCTGGCTAGCCAAGGATGTGCTCCTCGATCAGCTCGTGCACGAGCGTGTTCACGCCGTCTTCGTCCGGCTCCACCATGCGCGCCTCGCTCTGGGCGAGGACGACGCTCTCGATCTCCTTGACGCGCGTCGGCGAGCCGCGCAGCCCGAGCGACTCGCGGTCGGCCGCGAGCGCCTCGTGGTCCCACTGCACGATCCTGGCGCGACACACGGGCTTGCCGTCGCGCCCGATCATGCACACCTCGGCAGCGTCGCTCTCCGGGTCGAGGTAGGTGTCGTCGTACTGGGGCATCGCCTCGGCGGCGATGTCCTTGTAGGTCATCACCAGCTTGACGCTCGGAGGCCGCGGGTCGTTGGCCTCGCCGGTGACCGTGAGCAGGCAGGGCAGGGTGGACGTGAGCGTCTCGAAGCCGCCCTCGATGCTGCGCGTGGCGGTCACGGAGCCGCGCGCGCGTGCGTCGCCGGGGCCGGCTTCGCCGCCCGGCGCGAGCGCGTCGATGCGGCTCACGCAGGTGATCTGCGGATAGCCGAGCTTCTCGGCGGTCTGCGGCCCCACCTGCGCCGTGTCGCCGTCGATCGCCTGCCGGCCGCAGAGCACGAGGTCGGCGCCGCCCAGCTTGCGCACGGCCAGGGCGAGCGCGTAGCTCGTGGCCAGCGTGTCCGCGCCGGCGAAGGCCTTGTCGGTGAGCAGGACGACTTCGTCGGCGCCGCGGTACAGCGACTCGCGCAGCACCTGCGCGGCGGCCGGCGGCCCCATTGTGATCACGGTCACGCGGGCGCCGTGACGCTCCCTGAGCTTGATCGCCTCTTCGAGCGCATTGAGGTCCTCGGGGTTGAAGACCGTCGGCAGCGCCGCCCGGTTGACGGTCCCGTCCTCCTTCATGGCCTCGCCGGTCACGTTGGCGGTGTCCGGGACCTGCTTGACGAGGACGACGATGCGCAGCTGAGGCATGTCAGACGTCCAGACTGGGAGGGTTGCGTGTGAAGGCATGCTGGTACACGGAGCCGAGAGAGTACCAGACCGCGCCGTACGCGGCAAAAAGCGGGCGTCCGGCGCGCTGGCGGCCGGAGCTCAGTGCTTCAGATCGGCGTGGTACAGGTGGCCGGGATCCAGCCTTCGATGCCGCTGGTCGTGCGACAGCGCAACCAGCCGCCGGCCTCTTCGAGCACGTCCAGTTCCTCGCCGCGCCCGACGGTGAGCTCGGTCGCGTCGTAGTCGCGCAGCGCCGTGGCTTCGTGCTCTCCCGTCATCTCGATGTAGAAGTCCGGGACCCAGCCGGCGTGGCCGTGCTGGTCGGTGCACCACACGTAGGCCTTCCACTGCTGGTCGTGGTGGCCCACGCCGAGAGCGTCGCCGGTGCGGAAGTGGACGGTCTCTGCGGAGCTCGTGATGTGCGACTCGACGACGCGCACGCGTGAGGGTGTCTCGTTCATGGGGCCATTGTAGACCCGCAGCGCCCGTCGCGCCCGCACCGCACGGCGTTGGGCCGGCGCCTCCTCGGGTATGATGCCTGCCGATGGCCGAGCCGCCCCAGAAGATCGTCGTCCGCTTCGCCCCGTCTCCGACGGGCTACCTCCACTTGGGCAGCGCGCGGACCGGCTTGTACAACTACATCTTCGCGCGCCGCAATGCCGGCCACTTCATCCTGCGCATCGAGGACACCGACCTCTCGCGCAGCACCGACGAGGCGATCCTGCAGATCGTCAGCTCGATGCGCGAGATGGGCCTCGAGTGGGACGAGGGCCCCGAGGCCCCCGGCGCGCACGCGCCTTACCGCCAGACCGAGCGCCAGCCGATCTACCACGAGTACATCGAGAAGCTGGTCGGCAGCGGTCAGCTGTACGCCTGCTTCTGCACGCCCGAGGAGCTCGAGACCGAGCGCCAGGCCGCGCAGGCGGAGAAGCGCGCCTGGGTCTACTCGGGCAAGTGCCGGGCGCTCCCCGCGGAAGATGCGGAGCGCCGCAGGGCGGCCGGCGAACCCTGGACGCTGCGCATGCGCGTACCGCCGGGCAAGACCGTGTTCCACGACCTCCTGCGCGGCCCGGTGGAGTTCGACAACGACACCTTCGGCGACTTCATCGTGCAGCGCAGCGACGGCACCATCACCTACAACCTGGCCGTCGTCGTCGACGACGTGAGCATGGAGATCAGCCACGTGATCCGCGGCGACGACCACATCAGCAACACGCCGAAGCAGGTCGTCATCTACGAGGCGCTGGGCGCGGCGGTCCCGGAGTTCCTGCACATGCCGCTGCTCTTCGGTACCGACAAGAAGAAGCTCTCCAAGCGGCACGGCGCGACCAAGCTGGAGCAGCTCACCGCCGAGGGCTTCCTGGTCGACGTGGTGCGCAACTACCTCTGCTTCCTGAGCGCCGAGTTCGACGAGTCGATGATCGCCTGGACGCTCGACGACCTGGTGGAGAAGTTCGACGTCCTCAAGCTCGGCACCAGCGCCAGCATCTTCGACCCGGAGAAGCTGCGCTGGATGAACGGTCGCTTCATCCGCCAGCTCGGCGACGTGGAGCTCGGCGAGCGGCTCGAGGAGTACCTCACGCGCGTCGGGTTCTACCGCGAGCCGGCCGCCGTGGAGGTGCTGGCCAAGGCCGGGCCGGAGGCGCTCGCGGCGGCAGTGGAAGGCGCCGAGAGCGCCCACGCGCCGGCCCTGCCACCGGACGAAGAGCAGGAGGGGCTCACGCGCATCCTCGCCCCGCTGGTGCGCGAGAAGATGGACGTGCTCGCCGACTTCATCCCCATGGCCGGCTGGTTCTTCCGGCCGCTCGCGTTCGGCGACGAGGCGGTCGAGCGGCTGCAGGCGACGCCCTCGGCCGCCGAGGTGCTGCGCGAGGCGGCCGTCGTGCTCGCCGGCCTCGACGTGTGGGCCGTGGAGCGCATCGAGCCGCTGGTGCGCGAGCTCCCGCAGCGGCTCGGCGTGAAGCCCAAGGCCGTCTTCGCGGCGCTGCGCCTGGGCATGAGCGGCCAGAGCGTCACCCCGGGCCTCTTCGAATCGCTCTGGGTGCTGGGCCGCGACGACGCCGTCGGGCGGCTCAGCACGGCCGCCGCCCTGCTTTAGCCGCGGCGCGGTCCGGCCGCCGCGCCGCGAGCCTCTGCCGGCGGCGGCGCCGTCAGTCGACGAGGACGAGCGCGAAGAAGCGGTAGGCGTCGTCCTCGTCCTGCACCACGTCGATGGTCCAGCCGGCGTTGCGCACCGTGGTGAACACGTCCACGCCGCAGCCCTCCAACGACGGGCGCGCCCGCTCCGGCCGCGCACACGGGGAGTCCACGGCGCAGGCGCCGCAGACGTCGCACGGGCCGGCGCCCATCATCCACGCCTTGTGGAAGCCGGCCAGGAAGAGCTCTCCTTCGAGCTTGTAGGCGGCGTCGTTGAGCCGCCGGGACAGCGGATCCGAGTTCTCGCGCCCGCGGACGGGCCCGGCCTGGAGCAGCAGGGCACGCCGGTATTCGTCCACCAACCGGCGCGTGAAGTCCGGCGCCGGGGAGTTGGGCGGGCAGGTGCGGTAGCTGCCGTTGTCGTCGCAGCCGTAGAGGCACTTCATGCGCACCCACTCGGCGGTGACCACGGCTGCACTCTCGACAACGACGGCCGCATCCGCGCCGAGCTCGAGGGCGCGGGCGCACCAGCCGTCCTGCTGACTCAGGTCCATCGCGTCTCCCTCGTCCCTTCGACCCCGGCCATCTCCGGGCCGCTGTGACTCCCGGGTCCCTCGGCCACCCACCGGGCCTCCGGCGATCCCCGGCGGCCGCCCAGTCTCTCCTTCTGGACGCAGGCTAGCCTGCGTCGTCCGGCCGCGCAACGGCGCACGGGCCGCCGAGCTCGTCGAGCGCTTCGGGGAGCTTGGACATGGCGCCGATCTCGGCGTCGGCGACCGTGGGGCCGGCGGGCGCCTTGGCGCCGTGCGGGTTGAACCACACGGTGCGCAGCCCGGCCGCCTTGGCGCCGGCGACGTCGTTGGGCCAGGAGTCGCCGACCATGACCGCGTGGCGCGCCGGCAGGGGCACGCCCGCGTGGCCGGCGCGCAGCAGGGCGGCGCGGTAGAAGACCCCGTCGGGCTTGCGCGCGCCGACGTCCCGGGAGCTGATGATGCCGTCGACCAGGTCGTCGAGGCCGACGCGGTAGAGCGCCGCGCGGACGTCCCTCTCGCGGGAGGCGTCGGCATTGGTCGCCACGAGCAGGCGGTAGTGCGGCCGCAGGCGCGTGAGGGCCTCGCGTGCGCCCTCCACAGCGGCCACGTTCTGCCAGGTCGCCATGGGGCCGGACTGCGAGGCGTCGTCGAGCATCAGGGTGTCGCCCCAGTCGAGGAACACCGTGTCGATCGGTGCCGCGACCGGCTTCGCCCGCGCGGCCGCGCGGGTTTCGAGCTCCGCCGCCGTGACCGGGACCAGCATGCGTCCGCCAAGGGCGACAGCGACGCCCAGCGCCCACGCGGCCGCTACGTCGGACGGGTAGTGGTAGGCGATCGCGATGCGCGAGATGCCCATGGCGAGAGCGAACGCCGCGCCGCCGGCGAGCAGCGGCCAGCGCCAGCGGGTCCGCCACGCGAGCACCACGAGCGCCGCGCACAGCGCGGTCGCGGCGAAGGTGTGGCCGCTGGGGAACGAGTAGTCGGAGGGGAGGGCGCCGCCTGCGGCGGCGCCCATGCCGTCGATGTTCGGCGGCGTGCGCTTGATCGCCAGTTTGAGGATCACGTCGAGGAGGGCCACGAGGATCATGGTGACGGCGAGGTACGCGGCGTCCCGGCGCCGCTTGACCACCACGAGCAGCACGACCAGCGCCACCACGACCGGCCCGGCCACCCACCACTGGCCGAGCACCTGGAAGACGTCGGCCACGCTGGTCGCCCAGCCGGCCGAACGGTGATGCACCCAGCCGACGACGCGGCCGTCGAGCCCGTGACCCGCGTGGGAGGCGACGAGCGCGGCCAGCGCGAGGAAGACCGCCATCAGCACGAGGAAGGCGACGCCGGTCCGCATGCGGACGCGGATCACCTGCGTCGCCTCGACGTTCATGTCGCCGCGCCGCTCACGCTGCCTCGTCGTTCATGTCGCCGCGCCGCTCACGCTGCCGCGCCGCTCACGCCGACGCGCCGCTCACGCCGCCTCCGCCCTGCGGGGCCGGGCGGCGCGCGTCCTCGTGGATCTCGAGGCCGAGTTCCGTGCCGCTCACGACGGCCACGGCCATCGCCCATCCCGCGAGGACGTCCGTGAGCCAATGCACGCCGAGGTAGATCCGGGAGGCGCCCATGAGCAGCGCGAACGCGGCGGCGAGGAGCGCCGCCGGCACGCGCCAGCGGGTCGGCCACGCGATCACGGCAAGCGCCAGAGCGAACGTGGCCGAGGCCATGGCATGGCCGCTCGGAAAGGCGTAGCCGCCGGCGTGCACGAGCGCCCCGGCGAGCGGCGGCCGGGCGCGCGCGAAGGCGGACTTGAGCGCCAGGTTGAGGAGCAGTTCGGCGACCATGGCGATCAGCAGGAACGCCGCCTCCCGTCGCCGCGCCGACGCCGCGAGCGCGGCGACGGCGACGAGCGCGGCGGCCGCCAGGACGAGCCACTGGCCCAGCCCGGTGTATCCCGTGAAGAACGTCGTGAGTGCGCCGCTCCGGTGGCCGCCGACCCAGGCGTGGACCTGGGCGTCCAGGCCGCCGCCGCCGCCGGGGCGGGCGAGGAGGGCGAGCGCCAGGAAGGCGACGACTGCGGCTGCCATGGTGAGCGCGAGCAGACGCTTCCGCCGGGCGCGGCCGCTCCCTAGCAGCCGGGGCAGGTGAGGCTCCCGAGGGCGGCGGGCAGCTCGTCGAAGTGGCGGACCACGAGATCGGCCGTCGTCTGCCGGGCGTCGTGGTCGTTGGCGGCCACGAACAGCACCGCCGCCATCCCGGCGCCCTGCGCGCCGGCGATGTCGGTGCGCTGGATGTCGCCCACGTGAGCCGCCTCGCCGGCGCGCACGCCGAGCTCCCCGAGCGTGCGCGTGAAGACGCGCGCCTCGGGCTTGCTCATCCCGTGCTCGTTGGAGAAGTAGAGGTAGCGGAAGTACTTGAGCATGCCGTTGCGCTCCAGCAGTTCGCGCAGCACGAGCCCGGGCGAGTAGCCCGTGTCGCAGATGACGGCGAGGCGATAGCGCTCCGCCAGCGCCGGCAACGCGTAGAGCGCGCCGGGCATCGGCTCGGGCGGGAGCTCGAGGATGAGCTGCTCGAACTGCGTCACGATACGCTCCTGCGCGTCGGCCGGCAGGCGCACGCGCAGGGCCGCGAGGATGCCGTCCACCGTCTCGGCGCAGAGCGGCGTGCGGTGCTCGTCGGTCCAGAGACGGTCGAAGAGGTCGTAGCCGCTCTGCAGCGCGTCGTTGACGACCGCCGCCGAGGGCTCCGGCGCGACGCGGCCGACTTCCTCCCGCAGGATCGCGGCGCGGCGGTGCTCGCGCTCCCGGCCGCGGGTGTCCACGAAGAGCGTGTTCCAGTAGTCGAAGGTGACTGCTTCCAGCATGCACTCAGCGTAGCAGACGGGGGAGGCGGGACGGGAGCGGCGAGGGCTGCGAAGCCGGCCTGCCGTAGGCTACGCAGCGGCTGGGGGCTGAGCCCCGAATGTCAGGACGCTTCGCTCTCCGGGTCGCGCCAGAGGTCGCCCGACTGGACCGGCTCGCGGACGCGCAGTACCGCGGGCTGGGGACGGTCGACGATCACGATGGTGAGGTCGATGCTGCCGCAACTGGGGCACATCAACATGCGCGAGTCCACGACCTCGCCTTCGGGAGCACGGAACCGGTGTCCGCACTCGCCACATGAATACTCTCTGCCAGGCATGGGCCTCCTTTCGGCTGCCACACTCATTGTCTACCCCGAAGCGCGCCATGTCCTTCAGGTGAACACCGGAATCGCAGGGCCGCGAGGGCAGATGCTCCAAGCACGTTCACCTGCGGCTATCGCGGTCTGGGCCCCAAGAGTCATGAGATGTGCGGCCGACGTGTTCCGGCCCCAGGGTCGGCAGGGGCTCACGCAGCTCGGCCAAAGCGCCACATGGTTCATCGTCTTCGGCGGCGCACGGCGGCGCA
>CAIWHY010000164.1 GCA_903912585.1 uncultured Thermoleophilia bacterium
GCCGGCCGGCGGCGATGGCCCTCCGGGCCCCCGCCGGCCGGCCTCTTGTGCCGCGCTTCACGTTGCCGCCGCGCACGCCCGGGTGCTACGTTTACGACGCACTCCGCGCCGCGGGCGCGGAGTGTCCCTGACGGTGCCGCGACACCGGCGGAGCGAGCCCCGCCGGTCCACAAGGAGGCCCACATGCCCAACGAAGACGGCACGCCCACCGTAGAGGAGCTCAAAGCCAAGGCGTACCAGCCCATGGAAGACGCCATGAAGCTTCACCCCTTCTACCACGGCAAGATCGAGACCACCCTCAAGTGCTGCGTGCGCGACTTCCAGGACTTCGGCATCTGGTACACGCCGGGCGTCAGCGCCCCTTGCCTGGACATCAAAGAGGACCCGGAGAAGGTCTACGAGTACACCAACAAGGGCAACACCGTGGCCGTGATCAGCGACGGCACCCGCGTGCTCGGCATGGGCGACATCGGCCCCAAGGCCGGCATGCCGGTGATGGAGGGCAAGAGCCTCCTCTACAAGTACCTCGGCGGCGTCGACGGCTTCCCGCTCATGGTCGACACCAAGGACCCGGACAAGCTCATCGAGTTCGTCAAGCTCGTGCAGCCGGGGCTGGGTGGCGTGAACCTCGAGGACATCTCGCAGCCCAAGTGCTTCCGCATCCTCGACACGCTGCGCGCGGAGTGCGAGATCCCGGTGTGGCACGACGACCAGCAGGGCACGGCTTGCGTCACGCTCGCCGGGCTCATCAACGCGCTCAAGGTCGTGGGCCGCGACCTGGCCGACGTGAGGATCACCTTCGTCGGCGTCGGCGCGGCCAACGTGGCCATCAGCCGGCTCATCTTCGCCTACGGTGCCGACCCGGCGAAGTGCCGCCTCGTGGACAGCAAGGGCATCCTCCACAAGGGCCGCTCCGACATCGAGGCCGTCAAGGGCGAGTGGGTCGACAAGTGGAAGTACTGCCAGATCACCAACGACGAGCAGCGCCAGGGCGGCATCGAAGAGGCGCTCAAGGGCGCCGACGTCTGCATCGCGCTGAGCAAGCAGGGCCCGGACACCATCCAGAAGGACTGGATCCGCGGCATGGCGCCCGACCCGGTCGTCTTCCTCTGCTCCAACCCGATCCCCGAGATGTGGCCCTGGGACGCCAAGGAGGCCGGCGCCGCCGTGGTGGCCACCGGCCGCAGCGACTTCCCCAACCAGGTCAACAACTCGATCGGGTTCCCCGGCATCTTCCGCGGCACCCTCGACGTGCGCGCCAGGACGATCACCGACGAGATGTGCATCGCCGCCGCCGTGGAGCTCGCCCAGGTCGCCGAGGATAAGGGCCTCAGCGCTGACGCCATCATGCCGACCATGGACGACTGGGAGGTGTTCCCGCGCGAAGCCGCCGCGGTAGCGATGAAGGCTATCGAGCAAGGCGTGGCGCTGAACACCGACCTCACGTTCGAGAAGGAGGTCGAGCAGGCCACGGCGATCATCGCCCGGGCCCGTGGCATGGTGCAGGACCAGATGGCCCTCGGCTACATCCCGATGCCGGAGGGCAGCCGCCCGCCGGCGCCGACCAAGGCCGCCATGAAGGCTGCGGCCCGCGGCGGCATGGACTACGCCGGCGAGCTCGCCGACAGGGCCGTCGACGCGATCGGACCGGCCGCGCAGAAGGCGGCGGACGCCGCCCAGCGCGCGGCCGACGCGGCCGCCGACGCCTTCAAGAGGGCGACCGAGCGCAAGAAGGACTAGGCGGCCGAAAGAGAGGGAGCGGAGATGCCGGTCAGGGATCTCGACGTCAAGGACATCACGGAGGCCGTGCGGGAGCTCTGCATCACGGCCAACTACGATCTGCCGCGCGACGTGTACGACGCGCTCGTCGCGGCCTGCGCGGCCGAGGAGTCGCCCGTAGGGCGCGAGGTCCTCGAACAGCTCGTGGAGAACGCCGACATCGCGGCGCGCGAC
>CAIWHY010000165.1 GCA_903912585.1 uncultured Thermoleophilia bacterium
CCTGCTACCACTGCGCCTGCGTGATGGCGGTCTTCGCGAAGCGCAGTTCCGACACCACGACCGTGACGGCCGGGTCGTAGGCGGGCGGCGGGTAGGATGACGCCATCGGAGCGAAGATCTGTGCCCCGCCGCCGGTCGCCCAAGGGCCAAAGCCCGGCGCGGCGGTCATGTCGGAGCAGGCTCCCGTGACCAGCGCGGCCCGCGGCTTGACCAGGTTCAGCGTGGCGTTCACGGCGAGGTTGTTGGCCGGCAGCGCATAGATGCGGCGCGCGGTGGCCGGGCTCGGCAACGCGCCCCCCAGGTACGGCGCGAACCAGCGGCCGATCGTCGAGGACCCACTCCAGACGCGGACCATCGTCGTGGCGTACTTGAGCCTGATCACGCGGACCGGTATGCCCGTCGACGAATCGTACGAGAGCAGCGTGCTCTGCGCGCTCGCGCGGTCGGAGCCGGCGGCCCGCTCCACCGCGGCGATGACGGCGGGATCGCCGACGCCGCCGGCGGCCGCGACCCGCGGGTCGCGCAGCGCGGTGCGCGGGATGGCGCCGGTGTAGAGCACGAGGTCGTAGCCGTCCTGCACGACCTCGTGCCAGCGGCGGTTGAGCAGCAACGCGTAGCGGCCTGGTCGCGTGACGGTCACGGACGCCGTCGTGTTCACCCCGCCGACGACGGCCGGCGCCCGCAGGCGGGTCCACGTGCCGCCGCGCAGGCGGTAGACGGGCATCCTGGAGCCGGCGAAGATGGCTTCGGGGAGCCGAAACGTGAGGACGAGCGCGGATCGGGCCCTGCCGCTCCAGCGGCACGCGGCACCGCGCAGGAACACGTTGCCTGCCGGGAGCCTGGCGCGGCGCTTGGCCGCCGCCTCGGTGAACACGCCGAGCTTGGGCTCCGCGGCGTTCCCCAGCGCCGCCGGGCGGCCCATGAGCAGCAAGCCGTGTCCCTCGGCGAGCAGTACGGCCGGGCGGGTGCCGGACACGGCGCGCGCCGGCGCGGCGGTCGCCGGCGCGGCCACGACCACGGCCAGCGTCAGACCGGCCAGCAACGCCAGGGTGGGCGCGCGCCGCCCCGGGCCTCTGGCCGCGCGCGCGGACAGCTGGATCGACTCGTGCATCGCCGCTCCTTTGAACTCGGACCGCGCTCTCTGCGTCGCGGCCCTGGTCTCGAGCAAGTCTCCTGTTCGGGTATCGACGGCCGCCCGCGCAGTCTTGATCCCGGGAGCCTTGGGAAGCGATCCGACGGGCGTCCGCCGAGCCCCGCGCGACCGTGCCCGCTTTTCCGTCCGTGCCCGTCCCTATCCTCTCCCTTGACACGAACATGGGTTCGCCCTACTCTCCATACGAACATATGTTCGCTACACGAGGAGGATCGGTGAAGGGTCTCACGCCGCGGCAGGAGCAGGTACTCGAGTTCATCCGCGAGAGCGTGCGCGCAGACGGCTATCCGCCGACGGTGCGCGAGATCGGCGCCGCGCTCCACCTCTCGGCGCCGTCCACCGTGCACGCGCACCTCGCCAACCTCGAAGCACTCGGCCTCATCAAGCGCGATCCCAGCAAGCCTCGCGCGCTCGAGGTCGTCCAGGACCTGCGTCCGCCGCGCCCGCTCCCGCTCGTCGGCCATGTCGCCGCGGGCACGCTCACCTACGCCGAGGACAACATCGAGGACATGGTCGATGTGCCGGCCTTCCTGCGCCGCGACGACAGCGACTTCGTCTTGCGCATCGACGGCGATTCCATGATGGACGCCGGCATCCTCGATGGCGACCTTGTCGTCGTGCACCCCCAGCAGCAGGCCACCAACGGCGAGATCGTCGTCGCGCGTGTCGACAACGAGGCCACCACCAAGCGGTTCTACGACGAGGGTCGCACGATCCGTCTGCAGCCCGAGAACGACAACTACCAGCCGATCATCGTCAACGCCGCCGAGTTCGAGCTCGTCGGCCGAGTCGTGGGGGTCCTTCGCCAGCTATGAGTACTGTGCCTCTCGCCACAGCCGTCCTCCCAACGCTCGCCGATTTCGTGGACGAGACGCTCGCCGCCGCGCTCGCGGGGAGGAGCGAGCCTTGCCTGTGGTGCGGAGGCGCGGAGTCGGTCGTCGTCCGCGCCGATATCTGGAGCGGTCAGGTCGTCACTCGCTGCTCCTCGTGCGGCAGCGAGCTCAGCGGTGTCGTGCCGAGGCACCTGCGCGAGGTGCCGCGGTGAGCGCCGGCCGTTCTTCCGGCGCCGGCGCTTCTCAGGCCCACCTGCGCGCCGTGCCGGAATGCCGGCCACCGCGCAGCTCGCGGAGCCGGGCCGGCCGCCGCCGGCTGCGCCGGCGGCGCTTCACCGGCCTCGTGCGCTTCGCCGTCTTCTTGCTGCTCATCTTCATCGCCGTCTGGGCCGGCGTTCGCGTGGCGCACGCCGGCGAGGACGCCAGTGTCTACACCGGCCACAAGTACGTGGTCCAGGCCGGTGACACGCTCTGGGACATCGCGGCGCGTCAGTATGGCGCCGGCGCGGACCTGCGCCAGGCCGTCTGGCAGATCCGCCAGGCCAACGCTCTGCGAGGCGGCGCCGTCCAGCCCGGCCAGCACGTCACCCTGCCGTACCTAGGTCAGTAGGGAGCACGCCGCGACCCGGCTTCCCTGCGCCGTGCGGCGAGGCTGTGCGGCAGGGCCGCGTTGCCGGACCGCGAACCTTTCTCTGCGTGGCTCGTCGCGGCTGCCCTCCGGCCGTCGTGCGGTATACTTGCCACCTTCCGGGACGTGGCGCAGCCTGGTAGCGCACCTGCTTTGGGAGCAGGGGGTCGGCGGTTCGAATCCGCCCGTCCCGACCAGCACTTCGTAGGGCGGGAGTAGCTCAGTTGGTAGAGCATCAGCCTTCCAAGCTGAGGGTCGCGGGTTCGAGACCCGTCTCCCGCTCCATATCCGTCCTCACGGTCGACGCGGCCGGGACGATTCGTCTGCCTGCGCCGCCCGGCATCGCGCGCCCGTAGCTCAGCTGGATAGAGCGTCGGACTTCTAATCCGAGGGTCGCAGGTTCGAATCCTGCCGGGCGCGCCACCTTCCCGCGCGACTTGAGCACGCCGGCCCTGCGAGGTCGGGCGCGCAGCCCTATGGAATATCCGCAGAGTGCACCGACACCGGTAGAGGGATCTTGCGATATGTCACTCGTTCCGGGCGACGGAGGTGCGCATGGGCGTCGACTACATCTCGATCGGTCTTGTTGAGAGGTGTGACTTGGGAGCGGCGCCTGGCGCCGTCCTCGCAGTATCGCCTGACGTGGCGCTCGTCGGCCCGGCGTGGTCGGAGGTCGCATACGAACGCGAGGCCGTTGCCCAGATCGGCGCGGAAGCGGTGTGCTGGGTCATCTACGGCGAGCTGTGGGAGTTCCGCGAGGGCGCGTTCTACGTGACGGAACTCTTCCACGACCGCCGCCGCCTGCTGGTGGAGGACGCGCGCTGCGCTCCGCCCGGCCCCTGGAGGCACCAGGCGGCGTGCGACTGCGAGGTCTGCCGCCTCGGCACGGTCTGAAGCGGCTTGCGTCCGCCTTCGCGAGACGCACCGCCCGATGCCGGTGCCGGTGCCCGGCTCCGCCGTCACCGCGCTCGCCCCGGGAGTGACTGCGGCGGGCGCTTGGTGGTATCCTGTTGCGCCAGTCGCTCGCGTCGCCTGCGGGGAGGTCACCCGCAGGCGGGCGACGGACAAGACCGGTGGTGAAGGTAGCTCAGCTGGTAGAGCTCCGGGTTGTGGTCCCGGCGGTCGCGGGTTCGAATCCCGTCCTTCACCCCAATCAGGCTCAGTACCGGCCGGCGCCTGCGCCGGCCGTCGACGTTAACAGCGTGCGGGTGTGGCGGAACTGGTAGACGCGCTAGACTTAGGATCTGGTGAGCTTCTGCTCGTGGAGGTTCAAGTCCTCTCACCCGCACCACAGGCTTCTGCCTGACTCCCGCACACCACATATGGCGGCCGTTCGCGCCCCCGGTCCCGGCGGCTCGCCCAAGAGAGAGACGGAGACCAAACAGTGAAGACCAACGTCAAGGCGATAGGCGACAACGAAGTCGAGCTCACCGTCGAGGTCCCGGCCTCCGACGTCAAGAAGGCGTACGACCGCACCCTCGCCGGGATCCGCGGTGAGATCACGCTGCCCGGCTTCCGCAAGGGCCACGTGCCGGTGGCGCTCGTCATCCAGCAGGTCGGCCAGGACTTCGTGCGCGCTGAGACGCTGGAGAACGCGGTGCCCGTGTGGGGCGACATGGCCCTCAGCGAGGCCGGCCTCATGGACAAGGCGGTCGGCACCTCAGACCTCAAGGCCGAGAAGCTGGACGAGTCCGCCGACTACAGCTTCTCGCTCAAGGTGCAGACGATGCCGGTGCCGGTGCTGGGTGAGTACAAGGGCCTCAAGGTGCCGAGGCGCGTAGTCGAGATCACCGACGCCCAGGTCGAGGCGCAGCTGGCGATGCTGCAGGAGCGCCTCGCCAAGCTGGAACCCGTCGAGGGCCGCGCCGTCCAGACCGGGGACTTCGTGCTCATGGACCTCGAGGGCTCCCGAGACGGTGAGCCCATAGAGGGCGCCGAGGGCAAGGACCAGATGTTCGAGATCGGCCGCGGCAACCTGATCCCCGGCTTCGAAGAGGCGCTCGTGGGCGTGATGCAGGGCGAGGAGAAGAGCTTCGACGTCGAGTTCCCGGACGACTATCACGCCGAGGAGCTCCAGGGCCAGCCGGCGACCTTCACGGTCACCGTCAAGGAGATCAAGGAGAAGGTCGTCCCGGAACTGGAAGACCCCTTCGCCGCCGACGTCAGCGAGTTCGAGACCATGGACGAGCTGCGCGCCGACGTGCGCCAGCGGCTCGAGGCGGCCGCCGATGCGGGCGCGCAGCGCGACTACCGTGCCGCGGCCGTCGACCAGGCGGCCGGCAACGCGAGCGTCGACGTCCCCGAGGTCATGACTCACCGCGAGGCGCACCGGCTCTACCACGAGCTCGAGGAGAGCGTCGGCGAGCGCGGTCTCACGATGGAGGTCTACCTCGGCGTGCTCGACAAGACCGTCGAGCAGGTGGAAGAGGAGCTGCACCCGCAGGCCGAACTGATCATCAAACGCCGCCTCGTGCTGGAGGCGATCGCCGAAGCCGAGAAGCTCGAGATCAGCGACGACGAGATCACCGAGGTGGTCAAGCGCGACGCCGAGGCCCTGGGCCGCGACCACCTGCAGCTGCTCGCCGACCTCGAGAAGTCGGGCAGGCGTGAGGCGCTCCGCGACGAAATGCTACTGGCCAAGACCGTCGATTTCGTCGCCGACGCCGCCGAGCCCGTGCCGATGACGGAGGCCGAGGAAGAGGCCGCCGCCGAGGCCGCCGCGGATGCCGCCGACGAAGACGTGGCCGACGAGGCGTAGCAGAGGGATGAGGCCGCGGAGGCCCGCGCCAACGCCGGCGCGCGAGGCCATACGTTTCGCGGCGGGAACATCACAGTGACCGGTTCGTGCAAGCGCAAGAAGAGGGTGACAGCGTGACACCACTTGTACCGTTCGTGATCGAGCAGACGAGCCGCGGCGAGCGCTCGTTCGACATCTTCTCCAGGCTACTCAACGAGCGCGTGATCTTCTTGGGCACGCCGGTCAACGACGACGTCGCCAACCTGATCGTGGCGCAGCTCATCCATCTGGAGTCGGACGACCCCGACAAGGACATCAGCCTGTACATCAACAGCCCAGGCGGCAGCGTCTACTCCGGTCTCGCGATCTACGACACGATGCAGTTCATCAAGCCCGACGTGAGCACGATCTGCGTCGGCAGCGCCATGAGCATGGGGGCGCTGCTGCTCGCCGGCGGCGCCAAGGGCAAGCGCTTCGCGCTGCCCAACGCGCGCATCCTCATCCACCAGATCATGGGCGGCTACGAGGGTCAGGCAACGGACATCGAGATCCACGCCAAGGAGGTCATCGACCTCCGCAAGCGTTTGGACGAGATCCTCGCGGACCACACCGGGAAGCCCGAGGCGCAGGTACGCAAAGATACGGAACGCGACAACTTCATGTCTGCCGCGGAAGCCAAGGAGTACGGCATCCTCGACGACGTCATCGCCCACCGGTAGAGCGGGCGGGGCGCGTCACTTCAAAGGAGCGAGTGGTGGCAGGAACGACCGACGGCAACGATCAGCTGCTCTGCAGCTTCTGCGGCAAGTCGCAGCGGCAGGTCAAGAAGCTCATCGCCGGCCCGGGCGTGTACATCTGCGACGAGTGCATCGATCTCTGCAACGAGATCATCGACGAGGAGCTCGCCGCGCCGGTGGCGCTGGACCTCGAGAGCCTGCCCAAGCCGCGCGACATCTACGCGACCCTCAACGACTACGTCGTCGGCCAGGAGGAGGCCAAGCGCGCCCTCGCCGTGGCCGTGTACAACCACTACAAGCGCGTGCAGGCCGTCACCAGCGGCGAGACCGACGTGGAGCTGCAGAAGAGCAACATCCTTCTGCTGGGCCCCACCGGCTGCGGCAAGACGCTGCTGGCGCAGACGCTGGCGCGCATCCTCAACGTGCCCTTCGCGATCGCCGACGCCACGGCCCTCACCGAGGCGGGATACGTGGGCGAGGATGTCGAGAACATCCTGCTCAAGCTCATCCAGGCCGCCGACTTCGACGTCAAGCGCGCCGAGCACGGCATCATCTACATCGACGAGATCGACAAGATCGCGCGCAAGGCCGACAACCCGTCGATCACGCGCGACGTCTCGGGCGAGGGCGTCCAGCAGGCGCTGCTCAAGATCCTCGAGGGCACCGTGGCTAGCGTGCCGCCGCAGGGCGGGCGCAAGCACCCCCATCAGGAGTTCCTGACGATCGACACGACCAACGTGCTGTTCATCTGCGGCGGCGCCTTCTCGGGCCTCGAAAAGGTCATCGAGCGCCGCATGGGCCGCCAGGGCGTGGGCTTCATGGCCGACATCGTGAGCAAGGCCGAGAAGGACCCGGGCACGATCTTCACGCACGCGCTGCCCGAGGACCTGCTCAATTTCGGCCTCATCCCCGAGTTCATCGGCCGCCTGCCGGTCGTCTCCGCGGTGCACAACCTCGATGAGGCCGATCTGCGCAAGATCCTCACGGAGCCCAAGAACGCGCTCACCAAGCAGTACCAGAAGTTCTTCAGCCTGGACGGCGTCGAGCTGGTGTTCGCCGACGAGTCGCTGCTCGCGATCTCGGAGAAGGCGCTCGAACGCGGCACCGGCGCACGCGGGCTGCGCTCCATCATCGAGGAGTCGCTGATGGGGGTCATGTTCGACCTGCCGTCGCGGCGCGACGTCATCAAGTGCGTGATCACGCGCGAGAGCATCGAGAAGGACGGGATCGACCCGACGCTTGTGACCGTGGCGGAGAAGGCGGAGCCTGAGCGTGACGCCGAATCCGCCTGAGAAGGCGGCTGCCGGCGACAGCGTGAAGGTGGCGGCCCTGCCGCTGCTCCCGACGCGAGAGCTCGTGGTGTTCCCGCACATGGTGGCGCCTATCTTCGTGGGGCGCGTCAAGAGCATCGCAGCCATCGAGCGCGCCTTCAGCGAGCACTCGGCGCTCATCCTGAGCGCCCAGCGCGAGTCCGCGCAGGAAGACCCGGACGCCGCCGACATCATGGCCGTGGGCACGCGCGTCAAGGTGCTCCAGCTGTTCAAGCTGCCGGACGGCAGCGTCAAGGCTCTGGTGGAAGGCGAGCAGCGCGTGCGCATCGAGAGCTACGAAGCCACGTCGCCGTGCTTCGTCGTGCGCGCGCGCTCACTGACTTCCTCAGACCGGACGCTGCCCCGCTGCCGCGCGCTGGCGCGCCGCGTGGCGCGCGAGTTCGGCACCTACGCGCGCCACGACCCGCAGCTCGCCGAGGAGCTTCTGGGGGTCGTGGAGCAGACGCGCGACCCCGAGGAGCTGGCCGACATCGTCGCCGCGCACCTGCAGGTCGACGCGGCGCAGAAGCAGGCGCTCCTGGAGATGGAATCCACGCAGGAGCGCCTGCTCGCCCTGCTGGAACTGCTCGCGGAGGAGAACGCGGTCCTCGCGATCGAGCAGGAGATCGGCCTCAAGGTGCAGCAGCGCATCGAGAGCGCGCAGCGCCAGATGTTCCTGCATGAGAAGCTGCGCGTGATCCGCGACGAGATCGAGGAGGGCGGGGAGACCGCCGACGAGGAGGTCGGCGAGTACGTCCGCCGGCTCGCCGAGGGCCGTCTCTCGCCGGTGGCGCACAAGCTGGTCGAGCGCGAGCTCAAGAAGCTCCGGCAGGCGCCCTCGATGAGCCCCGAGGTCGCCGTGATCCGTGGCCTGCTCGACTCGATCTTCGACCTGCCCTGGGGCAAGCTGGCCGCGGCCGACGTCGACGTCGCGGCCGTGGACCGGCACCTGCAGCGCACGCACTACGGCCTCAAGGAAGTGAAGGACCGCATCCTCGAGTACCTCGCGGTCTGCCGCATGCGCAGCGAGGCCGCCGCCCGCCGAGGCCCCGACGTGCCGGTGGGCCGCGGCGGCTCCGGCCGGGCAGGCAC
>CAIWHY010000166.1 GCA_903912585.1 uncultured Thermoleophilia bacterium
CACGTCGGGGCCGTTGTCGGCACGCACATCGGTCCGGGGACGTCCGCCTTCGCAATGATCGCGGAGTGACCGGGTCGCGACTCCCTCTCTGTTTCGGCGGCGGCCGGTACACCGAGCGGCCGCCGGTGCCGAAGCTCTTCTTCCAGCCTGAGTCTCTCTCCCGCCCGCTCTCCGAGCTCGAACGGGTGACGCCGGCGGTGGCACGCAAGCTCACGGCGTTCGGGCTCGTGACCGTCGGCGACCTGATCGACCACTTCCCGCGTCGCTACGAGGACTTCCGCGACCGCAAGCAGATCCGCGACCTCAAGGTGGGCGAGGAGGCGACCATCCGCGCCACCGTGGTGCGCGTCACCGCCGAGCGCACGGCGCGCCGGCGGGTCGACGTGGTCAAGGTACTGCTGCGCGACGACACCGGCGCGATCGAGGCCGTCTGGTTCAACCAGCGCTATCTCACCAAGGTGCTCGCCGAGGACATGCAGCTGAGCGTCCGCGGCGTGTACCGGCACCAGGGCGGCCGTGCGTCTCTCGTGGTCAAGAGTCACGAGATCCTCGACGAGGAGGACGCGGAGACGGTGCACACGGAGGGCATCGTGCCCGTGTACCCGGCGAGCGAGCAGGTATCCGCGCGGCTCCTGCGCGGCCTGTTGCGAGCGGTCCGCCCGGCGATGAGGAGCCTGCCCGATCCGCTTCCCGCCGAGCTGCGCGCACGCGAGGGGCTGCCGTCTCGCGCCGACGCCACGATGGCCGCGCACCTGCCGCGCGGCCTCGGCGAGGCCAAGGCCGCGCGCGCGCGCCTCGTGCTGGAGGAGCTGCTGCTGATGCAGGTAGGGCTGCTGCTGCACAAGGGCGAGGAGCAGCGCCGGGTCGCGGCGCCGGCGCTGCCGCCGCCCGGCGAGCTCAGCAGGGCGTTCCTCGACGAGCTGCCGTTCGAACTGACCGCCTACCAGCTGGGGGCCCTCGACGAGCTCGAAGGCGACCTGACGCGCACGACGCCGATGCGCCGGCTGCTGCAGGGCGATGTGGGATCCGGCAAGACGGTCGTCGCCCTGTACTGCCTGCTGCGCGCCGTCGAGGCCGGCATGCAAGGCGTGCTGATGGCGCCGACGGAGACGCTGGCGAGCCAGCACGCCGAGACCGCAGCGCGGCTGGTGGGCGCGGCGACCCCGGTGGAGCTCCTCACCGCGGCGCTCACGGCGCGCGAGCGCCGCGCCGCCTTGGAGCGCATCGCCAGCGGCGAGGCGAGCATCGTCGTCGGCACGCACGCGCTGCTGCAGGAGGACGTCGCCTTTGCGGACCTCGCGCTGCTGGTCGTCGACGAGCAGCACCGCTTCGGCGTCGAGCAGCGCGACGCGCTCGTGCGCCGCACAGAAGGCAGCGCCCGCGCGCCGCACGTCCTGCACATGACGGCGACGCCGATCCCGCGCACGCTGGCGCTGACCGTCTACGGCGACCTCGACGTGACCACCATCAAGGGCTCGCCGGAGGGACGGCAGCCCGTGGTCACCCGCCTCGTCGACGAAGCCCGGCGCGAGGAAGGCTACGAGTTCGTGCGCAAGCAGCTCGCCCGGGGGCGCCAGGTCTACGTCGTCTGCCCGGCGATCGACGAGTCCGAGTCCATCTCGGCCGCCACGGCGCTCGCGGAGGCGGAGCGTCTTGCCGCCGGCCCCCTGCGGGAGTGGCGCGTCGGCGTCG
>CAIWHY010000167.1 GCA_903912585.1 uncultured Thermoleophilia bacterium
CGCCGCTTCGACGACGTCGCGGCGCTCGTCGTGCAGATGCGCCGGGACATCGCCGAGACGGAGGCGCTCGCGGACGAGGCTTTCGACGGCGTCGGCCTCGGGGCGGCGGGCACGGCCTGAGGCCGGTCCGCGCCACCCGCGCCGGCGCCGCCGTCACACGGCAGCCGGTTTCTCGCGCGCCGGTCAGTGTGCTACCCTAGCGCGACCGCCTACTCGGTCGCGGGTCGCCATCCCGCCACTGGGTTCCCGGACACTCCTGTAAGGGAGGTGAGACACATGGCAGTCACTAAAGAGATCAAAGAGACGATCATCGCCAAGCACGCCAAGCACGACGGCGACACTGGCTCCCCCGAGGTACAGATCGCCCTCCTCACCGCGCGCATCGAGACCCTCACCGAGCACCTCAAGACCCACAAGAAGGACCACCACAGCCGCCGCGGCCTGCTCAAGATGGTCGGTCAGCGCCGCCGCCTCCTGAACTACCTCCAGGCGCGCGACCTCGAGCGCTACCGCGCGCTGGTCAAGGAGCTCGAACTCCGCAAGTAGCCCCACCACGAGGCGTCCGCGGACGCCCTCAGGATCGCCGTGCGTGACCGCATGCCGGCGAGACAGTCCCCGTGCGCAATAGGGCGCCGGGCAGCAGGAAGACGAAGGAAGAGATGAATTCAGTGCAAGTAGAGGTCGGAGGCAAGACGATCAGCCTCGAGACCGGCCGTATGGCCAAGCAGGCCGACGGCGCCGTGCTCGTCCGTTGCGGCGACGCGGTGGTCCTCGTGAGCGCCACCATGCGCGAGGACGTGCGTGAGGGCCAGGACTTCTTCCCCCTCACCGTTGACGTGGAAGAGCGCCATTACGCCGCCGGCAAGATCCCCGGCGGCTTCATCAAGCGCGAGTCGCGCCCGAGCGAGAAGGCGATCCTCTCCGCGCGCCAGATCGACCGCCCCATCCGGCCGCTGTTCACGAAGGGCTTCATGAACGAGGTCCACATCGTGGCGACCACGCTGTCGGTGGACTTCGAGAACTCCTACGACGTGCTCGCCACGCTGGGCGCCTCCGCGGCGCTCACCCTGAGCCGCATCCCGTTCGAAGGGCCGATCGGCTCCGTGCGCATGGGCCGCATCGACGGCCAGTACGTCGTCAATCCCACGCTCCAGGAAGTCCAGGAAGAGAGCGATTTCGACCTGGTGGTGACGGGCACGCGCGACGCCATCGTCATGGTCGAGGCCGGCGCCAAGCAGGTGTCGGAGGCCGTCGTGGTCGAGGCCCTGCGCATCGCCCACGCCGAGATCCAGAAGCTCATCGACGTGCAGCTCGAGCTCCAGCGCCTCTGCGGCAAGCCCAAGTGGGACGTGCCCGCGTACGTCGTCGACGAGGGTGTGCTCGCGGAAGTGCGCTCCGGCTTCGGCGCGGCTCTCGAGGCCGCCACCCAGGTGCCGGACAAGAAGGCCCGCCAGGACGCCACCTCGGCCGCCAAGAAGGCCGCCGTCGCGGCGCTCGTGAGCGAGGACGCCGACCCGGAGAGGCTCACGCAGGTCAAGCGCGCCCTCGCCAAGGTCGAGAAGGACCTCGTGCGCCGGCGCATCGCCGTGCAGAAGGTCCGCCCGGACGGCCGCGCCACCGACGAGGTGCGCCCCATCTCGTGCGAGGTCGGCCTCATCCCGCGCACCCATGGCAGCGCCCTGTTCACGCGCGGCGAGACGCAGGCCCTGAGCCTCCTCACGCTGGGCGGGACCGGTGAGTTCCAGCGCATCGACGGCCTCGGCATCGAGGACAAGAAGCGCTACATCCACCACTACAACTTCCCGCCGTACTCGGTCGGCGAGACCGGCTTCATGCGCGGCCCCAAGCGCCGCGACATCGGTCACGGCGCCCTCGCCGAGCGCGCCCTCCTCCCGGTGCTCCCGGACGAGGTCGAGTTCCCCTACACGATCCGCATCGTCTCGGAGATCCTCGAGAGCAACGGCTCGTCCTCCATGGCCAGCGTCTGCGGCTCGACGCTGTCGCTCATGGACGCCGGCGTGCACATCAGCGCCCCGGTCGCCGGCACCGCCATGGGCCTCATCAAGGAAGGCGACGACTACGTCATCCTGACCGACATCGCCGGCGTCGAGGACCACCTCGGCGACATGGACTTCAAGGTCGCCGGCACCGCCGAGGGCATCACCGCCCTGCAGATGGACATCAAGATCACCGGCGTCACGTTCGAGATCCTCACCGAGGCCCTCGAGCAGGCGCGCAAGGCCCGGCTCCACATCCTCCAGAAGATGCTGGAGACGATCGCCGAGCCGCGCAGCGAGCTGTCGCAGTGGGCGCCGCGCATCTTCTCGATCCAGATCAACCCGGACCAGATCGGTCTCATCATCGGCAAGGGCGGCGAGACCATCCGCGGCATGACCGACGAGTTCGGTGCCGACATCGACATCCAGGAGGACGGGACGATCTTCATCTGCGCCCCGGACGAGGAGTCGGCGGAGGGCGTCATGAACCGCATCGCGTCCATGACCAAGGAGATCGAGGTCGGCGACGTGTTCACCGGCCGCGTGGTCAAGACCACCGACTTCGGCGCCTTCGTGGAGCTCAAGAAGGGCACCGACGGCCTGCTGCACATCTCGCGTCTCGGCCAGAAGGGCGAGCGCGTGAAGTCGGTCGAGGACGTCGTCTCGCGCGGCGACACCGTGACCGTCGAGGTCGTCGAGATCGACAAGGCACGCAACCGCATCGGGCTCACGCTGCTCAAGAAGCCCGACGCGGAGTAACGGGGAGCGGGAGAAGGCCACGGAGGCTTACCGCCTCTCTACGCTGGACAACGGCCTGCGCGTGGCCACCGAGCGCCTCGAAGGAGTGCGCTCGGTGGCCCTCGGGCTGTGGATCGCCGCCGGCTCGCGGCAGGAGCCTCTCGAGCTCGGCGGCGTGTCGCACTTCATCGAGCACCTGCTCTTCAAGGGCTCGGAGCGGTACAGCCAGACCGACATCGCCCACATCTTCGACGACCTCGGCGCGGAGCCGAACGCTTCGACGTCCAAGGAACACACGCTCGTGAACGTGCGCTGCCTCGACGATCACCTCGACAAGGCGTTCGAGGTGCTCGCCGAGATGGTCGCACGGCCGACATTCGCCGACCTCGACCAGGAGCGCAAGGTCGTCCTCGAGGAAGTCGCGCTCTACGAAGACTCCCCCGACGACCTGGTGCACGACGACCTCTTCGAGGTGGTCTTCGGGGAGCACCCGCTGGGCCGCCCGATCCTCGGTCACTCCGAGACGCTGGCGGGTCTCGATCTCCCGACGATCCGCGCCTATCACGACTCGCACTACGTGAACCCGGCCATCGTCGTCGCGGCCGGCGGTCACGTCGACCACGACCACCTGTGCGCGCTCACGGAGAAACACTTCAGGCCGGAGCCGGGCGCCGAGATCAAGCGTGCGCGCCTGAGCGCACCGCGCGCGCGCCACGTCGCTCGTTTCACCAAGAAGAAGACCGAGCAGTACAACGTCTGTCTTGGGGGGCCGGGTCCTCGCCGCAGCGATCCCGACCGCTACGCCGTCTTCGTCGTCGACACCCTCCTCGGCAGCTCGTGGAGCTCGCGGCTCTTCCAGGACGTGCGCGAGAAGCGCGGCCTCGCCTACAGCGTCTTCTCGTTCGCCTCCCTTTACGCCGACGCCGGCATGGTCGGCGTCTACGTCGGCTCGCGCAAAAACGCGGTCGTCGAGGCGATGACGATCATCTTCAAGGCTCTGGCGGACTTCCAGAAGGATGTTCCCGCCGCCGCCATAGAGCGCGCCAAGAACCACATCAAGGGCCAGCTTGTACTCAGCATGGAGAGTCCGGGCAGCCGCATGCAGTCGCTGGGGAGGGCGGTCCTGATGGAGCAGCCGATCCTGACCGTCGACGAGGTCCTCGAGCGCATCGACGCCGTCACCCACGACGACGTCATGGCGGCGGTGCGGCGCTACTACGACCCTGAGCAGTGGTCCACGGTGTGCATCGGCCCGCGGGCGGAGCCGTTCCGGGCCGTGACCGGCGGGTTCGAGTGGGAGGAGCAATGACGAGTGTGCTGGTCACGGGCGCGGCCGGCAAGATGGGCGCGCTGAGCGCGCAGACCATCGCCGCGCAGGACGATCTGCGCCTGGTGGCGCTCGTGGATCCCAGAAGGCCCGACGCTGCCGGCGACACGCCTTGCTTCACGGGCGTCGAGCAGGCGCTGGCGCTCACTTCGCCGGAGGCGGCGCTGGAGTTCAGCGTGCCCGCGGCCGTGTTCGAGAACGCGAGTATGCTGCTCGCCGCCGGCGTGCCCACCGTCGTCGGCACGACAGGGCTTCTCGACGACCAGGTCGGCGTGCTCTCCGAGACGGCCGAGGCCGCCGGCGTCGGCCTCGTGATCGTCCCCAATTTCGCGCTCGGCGCGGTGCTCCTCATGCGCTTCGCCGCCGAGGCGGCGCGGCACTACGAGCACGCCGAGATCATCGAGCTCCACGAGGCCGGCAAAGCCGACGCGCCGTCCGGAACGAGCCTGCGCACGGCGCGGCTCATGGCCGAGGCGCCGGGGTCGGCGCTTCGCGACCTGCCCGGCGACCAGCCCTCGCGCGGCCTCAACGCCGATCACGTCCACATCCACAGCTTGCGCCTGCCCGGCGTCGTCGCTCACCAGGAGGTCCTGTTCGGCGGCGACGGCGAGGTGCTCACGCTGCGGCACGACTCGTTGTCGCGCCGCTCTTTCATGAGCGGCGTGCTCCTGGCCCTGCGTCGCGTCCCGGACATCAAGGGGACCGTCGTGGGCCTCGAGAACCTCCTCGACTAGGATGGTGCCGATGACGCAGAGCCTCGGGACCATCCTCACCGCCATGGTGACGCCGTTCGACGACGAGCAGTCCGTGGATCACGCGCGCCTGTGCGAGCTCGCCCGATACCTCGTCGACAACGGCTCCGACGGTCTCGTCGTGGCCGGCACGACCGGCGAGTCGCCGACGCTGAGCGACGACGAGAAGCTCGCCATGTTCCGCTCGGTCATCGAGGCGGTGGGGGAGAGGGTTCCGGTCGTCGCCGGGACGGGCAGCAACGACACCCGCCACAGCATCGCGCTCACGCGCGCGGCGCAGGAGTGCGGCGTGGACGCGGTCCTCCTCGTCACGCCGTACTACAGCAAGCCGCCCGAGCGCGGGCTTCTGGAACACTTCCGTGCCGTCGCCGGTTCCACCGACCTGCCGGTGATCGTCTACAACATCCCCGGCCGCTGCGTGGTGAACCTCTCGCCCGAGGCGCTCGCGGTGCTGGGCGAAGTCGACAACATCGTCGCCGTCAAGCAGGCCGATCCGGATATCGAACACCTTCGCCGCCTGAGGGAGCTCAGCGACGTGGGGGTGTACGCCGGCAACGACGACATGCTCTTCGACGTGCTCGCCCTGGGTGGCTGGGGCGGCATCTGCGTGGCCAGCCACATCGTCGGGCCGCGGCTGGCGGAGATGGCGCGGCTCATGCGCGCGGGCGACGCCGGCGCCGCCAAGCTGATCGACGACGGCCTGCGCACCCTGTACAAGACGCTCTTCATCACGGCGAGCCCGATCCCGGTCAAGGAGGCGCTCAACCTCCTCGGCCACGAGGTCGGCGGCCTGCGCCTGCCGCTCCTGCCGGCGACGCCGGAGGACTCCGCGATCATCGCCCAGGAACTGCGCCGGCAGGGGCTCCTGGATTGAGGACGGCCGCGCTTTGCCGCCAACGCTTTTACCAGACCACCTACAGATAGGATCACGCCTACTTGAGTAACGAAGCCCCCAGGATCATCCCGCTCGGCGGTCTCGGTGAGATCGGCAAGAACATGACCGCGATCGAGTACCGCGGGAAGATCGTGGTGGTCGATTGCGGCATCGAGTTCCCCCGCGACGAGATGCTGGGCATCGACCTCATTCTCCCCGACATCAGCTGGCTGCTCGAGCGCCGCGACGACGTCCTCGCCTTCGTGATCACCCACGGGCACGAGGATCACCACGGAGCGCTCCCGTTCGTGCTCAAGCAGCTGAACAGGCCGGTGTACGGCAGCCGCTTCACGCTGGCGCTCATCAAGTCGAAGCTCGACGAGCACGGCCTGCTCAAGGTCGTCGAGCTCAACGAGGTGAGCGAAACGTCGCGCTTCCGCCTCGGGCCCTTCGAGCTTTCCTTCGTGGCCGTGAGTCACAGCGTGCCGGACGCCCTGTCCGTGGTCGTGGGGACCGACATCGGCGCCATCATCATCACCGGCGACTACAAGTTCGACCATACGCCGATCGACGGGCGCATCACCGACGTCAACACGTTCGCCCAGCTCGGCCAGCAGGGCGTGCTGGCGCTGCTGGCCGACTCCACCAACGCCGAGACGCCGGGCTCGACCGCCTCCGAGTCGATCGTCGGACAGGCCTTCCACCAGATCTTCGCCGAGGCGGAGGGCCGCGTGATCGTGGCTTGCTTCGCCTCCCACATCCATCGCGTGCAGCAGGCGATCGAGATCGCTCATCTGCACGGCCGCAAGTTCGCGCTCTCCGGGCGCTCGATGCAGAAGAACGTCAACATCGCCCGCAACCTCGGCATCCTGCGCGTGCCCGAGGGGTCGCAGATCAAGCTCACCGACATCGACCAGTACCGCCCCGAGGAGATCCTCATCATCTCCACGGGCAGCCAGGGCGAGCCGCTTTCGGCGCTCACGCGCATGGCCTTCGACGACCACCCCCAGGTAGGGCTGCACGAAGGCGACACCGTGGTCATCTCCGCGCACCCCATACCCGGCAACGAGGTCAGCGTCACGACCACCGTCAACCGGCTGCTCAAGGTCGGCGCCACGGTCATCTGGGGCCGCAACAGCGGGGTCCACGTCTCCGGGCACGCCGCCCAGGAAGACATGCGCATGATGCTCAACCTCGTGCGCCCGCGCTACTTCGTCCCGATGCACGGTGAGTACCGGCATCAGCACATCCACGCCGAGCTCGCGCGTCAGTCGGGGCTCGGCGACGAGGACATCTTCATCCTCGAGAACGGCGACGTCCTCGAGCTCGACCTCGAGAGCGGCGACATCGTCGACAAGGTCGCCACCGGCATGGCCTTCGTCGACGGCTTCGAGATCGGCGACGCCGAGGGGCTCGTGCTCCGCGACCGCCGGCAGCTCGCCGGCGACGGCATCCTCATCGCCGTGGTCACGGTCGACGCCCAGCGTGGCGACACCGTGGCGCCGCCGGAGCTCGTCGCCCGCGGCTTCCTGCACAACGACGCGCGCCTCCAGGAGGTGCTCGAGGAGTGCTCCACGGCCCTCGATGAGCTCATGTCGAAGCTTGGCGCGGAGCACGTCATCGGCCAGCGCCTGATCAAGGAAGACATCAAGGACCGCCTCGCCGAGCTCGTGTACTCGCGCACCCGGCGGCGGCCGCTGATCATGCCGGTCGTCGTCGAGGTCTAGCGGCCTCCCAGGGCCCAAGACCTAGGGATACGCCCGCGCGCCGCGAATAGGACCTGTATGGCGACCGCACGCCCAAAGCAGGCCCGGCGGCGCGCGGGCGCAGCGCCGCGTTCAGGTGCGCGCACCGCCCGTCCGGCAGCCCGCCAGCCTCAGAAGACCTCCACGCACCACCGGCGCGAGCTGGTGGCGATCGCCTGCGTCGCGCTGGCGGTGTTTCTCGCCTTGGTCCTGTACCTCGGCCTCGACGGCGGCTCACTCGGGCATTGGCTGGGGGACAGCGCCCGCTGGCTCGTCGGGTTGCTCGCCTTCGTCGCGCCGCTCCTCCTGTGCCTCGTCGCCTACGTGCTGGTCGCCCGCGAGGACCGGCGCCCGCGGCGCGGGATCACCTGGGGCGTCGCGTTCATGGCGGCCGCGTTCGTGCTCGCCGCCGCCGCCAACGCCTTCGGCCTCTTCGGCGGCGTGCGCCCCGCGCGCCTCTTCCGCGACGCCTATATGTCGGCGCACGGCGGTTTCGTGGGTGAGAGTCTGTGGGCCGGTCTTCACGGCGTCATCGGCGGCATCGGCATCGACGTGCTCGTCGTGGCGCTGTTCGTGGCCGGCCTCCTCCTGCTCACCGGATCGTCGCTGCGACAGTGGGCCGGCCACTCGCGCACGGGCGTGGCTGCCGCCGGCAAGGCGGCGCGCAGCCAGGCCGAAGCCCTGGGCGCCCGCCGCCGCGACGGCGCCGAGACGCGCGTCGTGGAGCTCGATCAGTCCCCGACGCGCGACGCCTTCGACTTCATGAACACGGCCGTCACGCCGTCCGCACAGTACGGGCCGGCCGTGAGCGCCCACACGCCCAGGCTCGTGGACGGCGAGGCATCCGCGCCGGAGATCTTCGGCGTTTCCGGGCCGCTGCGCGGAGAGCCGGCGCCGCCCGCACCGGTGGCGGAGACCGACGACGGACAGCAGCTTTCGCTCGCCCAGGCCGCCGCCGAAGAGCCGGGCGCGGCGGCGGCGCTGGCCTTCGCCGACGCGGACAAGCGCCAGTGGGCGCTGCCCGACCCGATGCTGCTGCAGCGCCTCGGCGAGGGCAAGGGCGAGACCGCAGACACCATCCGCTCGGTCTCGCAGCGCCTCGTGGACACGCTCGCCAGTTTCGGCATCCAGGCCAACATCATCGGCACGGTCTCCGGCCCGCGCGTCACGCGCTACGAGCTCCAGCTCGCGCCCGGCATCAAGGTGAGCCGCGTCGCCGGGCTCAAGGACGACATCGCCTACGCACTGGCCGCGACCGACGTGCGCGTCCAGGCGCCGATCCCCGGCAAGACGGCGGTCGGCGTCGAGGTGCCCAACCTGCAGGCCAACTACGTCTCGCTCGGCGACGTCCACGGCCTGTTCCCGGCGCACGCGTCGCCGATGGCCTTCTGGCTCGGCAAGGACGTCGCCGGCAAGGCGATCCTCGCCGACCTCGTGAAGATGGTCCATCTGCTCATCGCCGGCACCACCGGCTCGGGCAAGAGCGGCTGCCTCAACGCGCTCATCAGCTCGATCCTGCTGCGCGCCACGCCGGACGAGGTGCGCATGATCATGATCGACCCCAAGAAGGTGGAGCTCTCCAACTTCGACGGCATCCCTCACCTGCTGGCTCCCGTGGTCACCAACATGAAGCAGGCGACCTACGTGCTCGACAACATCTGCCGCGAGATGGACCGGCGCTACGATGTGCTCTCGCGCAACGGCTGCCAGGACATCCGCGCGCTCAACAAGAAACTCGTGCGCG
>CAIWHY010000168.1 GCA_903912585.1 uncultured Thermoleophilia bacterium
AGGCGATTCTACTCTCGCGCTCCCGGCGGCATCTGCCCTGGACGCCGGACGGATCCAGAGGTCCAGCACTGTGCCGCAGATCGCCAATGCCCTGCCCTTCGCTACACGACCGTTCCTGAAGAGTTAGACAACGCCGCCGCCGGATCTCTTCGGAGGCGGCGGCGCGACGCCCTCGCCGTCTCCTTACGTCGTCGCGTCCTCTGACGTCGCCGCATCCTCGGGCGCGCTTGCGATGGCGTCGCGGTCCGAAGAGCGCAGCGAGCCGCGCTGCCGCAGCTCGGCCAACACGGCGGCGTCGTCGGCGAAGAATCGGACGCCGGCCGGCGCAAGGTCGCCGGTCACGCCGGCGAAGTCGTCGGCCAGCACGCCCTCCGCGGCCCATACCGGCGTGCCGGCGGCTGCGGCTTCCACCGCTGCCGCGATGTTGCGCGCGTTGCCGTGGCTCACCGGCACCGCGGCGACGATCACGAGGTCGGCGCGCCGCATGAGCTCGCGGTTCTCGGCGTCGGCCTCGTCGCCGACCGGCGAGAATGGCGCCTCCACGGCCATGTGAAGGCCCAGGTCGCGCCCCGTCTCCTCGTCGGTGTCGAGGGCGTTGAGCACGCCGGCGGACACGTCGTACCCGGCGTCGACCAGCTCCCGCATCAGTCCCGCCCCGGTGCCGCCGCCGCAGACCACGTGCACGCGGCCGAGGCGGTCGCCGCGCGGCCGCGGCGAAAACGTGAGGTAGGTCCGGCCGGCGTGGTGATGCAGGTACGCCCGCAGGCCGTACACCGCTTCGACGATCTCGGGCCGCAGCACCTCGTCCGGCGGCCCGTACGCTGCTACCTCGCCCTCCGACAGCACCAGCAGCTTGTCGAAGTAGTGGATGGCCAGGTTGAGGTCGTGGAGGATGCAGAGCACCGTCAGGCCGTCGGCGTTGAGCTGCTTGAGCAGGTCGAAGAGGCGCAGCTGGTGCGAGACGTCGAGGGCCGAGGCCGGCTCGTCGAGCAGCAGCAGCTGCGCCTGCTGCATCAGCGCCTGGGCGAGGACGACGAGCTGCTTCTCGCCGCCGGAGAGCTCCGTGAAGCGGCGGTCCACCAGCTCGCCGACTCCGAGGCGCTCGAGCGTCGCGGCCGGATCGCCGCAGGCGGCCGCTTCCTTGCCGCGGCAGTACGAGCCCATCTCCACGACCTCGCGCACGGCGAGGTCGAAGTCGAGGTCGAAGTGCTGCGGCACGAGCGCGACCTCGCGCGCCATGTCGCGCCGTTTGTACTGCACCGTCGGCTTGCCGTTGACGAGCACCTCGCCCGACGCCGGCTTGAGCAGGCCGTCGACGAGGTCGATGAGCGTCGACTTGCCGCTGCCGTTGGGACCGACGATGCCGACGAACTCGCCGGCCTCCAGGTCGAACGAGATGCGTCGGAGCACCGGCCGCTCGTCGTAGGCGAAGCCCACATCGCGGAGGGAGACGTGAGCCATCAGGCCTCCCGCCGTCGCGGCGTCCGCCGCGTGGCCGCGGTCATCAGGCCCTCCGTCCGCGCCGCAGGAGGTACACGAACAGCGGCGCGCCGACGAACGTCGTCACCACGCCGACCGGGATCTCGTTGGGGGCTATCAGCGTGCGCGAGAGCAGGTCGGCGATGCCGAGCAGCGCGGCGCCGGCGAGGAGCGACACCGGTAGCAGGCTGCGGTGGCTCGGGCCGACGACGAGCCGCACGATGTGCGGCACCACGAGGCCGACGAAGCCGATGATGCCGCACACCGACACGGCGATCGCGGTCAACACGCCCGCCGTGACGAGCAGCAGACGCTTGGTGCGCTCGACCTCGACGCCGAGCTCGAGCGCGCGCTTCTCGCCCTGCAGCATGATGTCCATCTCGCGCGTGAAGAACAGCGGCACGATCATGAACGGCACGGCCACGAGGGCGATCTGCACCTCTCCCCAGCCGCGGCCGGAGAAACTGCCCATGAGCCAGTAGACGATGGCGCGCATGTCCTGGTTGCCCTGGATCATGAGCACCGTGACCATTGCGCTGGCGAGGTACGAGATCGTGACGCCGGCGAGCAGGAGCACGAAGATGTCGATGCGGCCGCGCCGGCGCGCCGCCGTCCACACGATGCCGAGCGTGGCGAGGCCGCCGACGAGCGCGAGCATGGTCGTCCACGGCAACCCGGACCAGTGCAGGACGATGCCGATCGTGGCGCCGAGCGCAGCGCCAGACGAGACGCCGGTCACGTACGGGTCGGTGAGCGGGTTGAGGAAGAGGTCCTGGAGGATCACGCCGGCGACGGCGAGCTCCGCCCCGACGAGGCAGGCGAGGAGCACGCGCGGCATGCGGATCTGCCAGAAGATCGCGTTCTCCAGGTTGCCGGGGACTGGCCCTGAGGTCACGAAGTGCCAGAGCTGGCTGAGTGACAGCGAGGCCGGTCCCAGGACGAGCGAGAGTACGAGGCAGACGAGGAGGAGCGCCGCCGCGAGGGCGATGCCCGGCCACACGCTTGTCCGCCCCAGCCGGGTCACGGGGTGGTGTACGCCTCCGGGTGGATCATCTTGGCGAGCTGCTGCAGGCCAAGGGCGAGACGCGGGCCCGGACGCGCGATGAGGTCGTCCTGGATCACGTAGACATGACCGTCCTTGACCGCGGTCAGCGCCGAGAAGCCGGGGCGCGTGGAGAGGTCGCCCGGCTTGCTCATCGAGCCGGAGTCGGCGATGTACACGGCGGGATCGTCCTTGAGCAGCACTTCGCTGCTGAAGTTGGGAAAGCCGGCGCCGGCGGAGTCGCCGAGGTTGGTGCCGCCGGCCTTACCGACCATGTCGCTGACGAAGGTGCCCGTGCCGGCGGTCATCAGCGGCTTGCTGTAGATCTCGACGAACACGCTCTTCTTGGCGGCCGCGCCGACCTTGGCCTGCACGTCGGCCTGCGCCTGCTTCATCGAGTCGACGACCTTCTGCGCCTCGGCCGAGGTGCCGGCGAGCTTGCCGACGTTGGCGATGTCGGTCATCACGCCGGCGTAGGTGGTCGGGTCGATGATGTAGACGTTCATGCCCAGCTTGGTGAGCTTGGCGCGCAGGGGCGCCTGCACGCCTCCGGTGATCAGCACGAGGTCGGGGTTGAACGAGGCGATCGTCTCAACGCTCGGGTTGGAGAAGTCGCCGGCCTTGGGCAGACTCTTGGCGGCGGCGGGGTAGTCGTCGTAGGTCGTGCCGGCCACCATCTTGCTGCCGGCGCCGACGGCGTAGGCGATCTCGGTGTTCGCCGGGGCGAGGCTGACGATGCGCGTGGCCGGCTGCTGGAGCGTGACGGTGTTGCCGGCGCTGTCGGTGACCGTGATGGGGATGCCGTTGGCGGTGTGAGTGGGCAATGGCGCGATGTAGGCTGCGCCGCCGGATTGCTGGGCGGTCGGGATCTGAGCGTTTTGCATGGTGACGACGGTGCGGCTCTGCTG
>CAIWHY010000169.1 GCA_903912585.1 uncultured Thermoleophilia bacterium
CTGCTATAGAGGCATCCGCCACCGTCGCGGGATGCCCGTGAACGGGCAGCGCACGCGCACCAACGCCCGTAGCCGCAAGGGTCCCAAGCGGACCATCAGCGGCAAGCGCAAGAAGTGACCGCGAGAGCAGCCGGAGGAGTAGAGCAGAGTGGCTAAGCCTCAGAGAGCCAAAGGACGTCAGCGCCGCAAGGTCCGCAAGAACATCGCGGTCGGCCAGGCGCACATCAAGACGTCGTTCAACAACACGCTCGTTACCCTGACCGACAACGAGGGCAACGTCATCGCGTGGGAGAGCGCCGGGTCAGTCGGCTTCAAGGGCTCGCGCAAGAGCACGCCCTTCGCCGCTCAGGTCACGGCGGAGTCATGCGCCAAGAAGGGCATGGAACACGGTCTCCAGAAGGTCGAGGTCTTCGTTCGCGGGCCGGGCTCCGGTCGCGAGACGGCCGTCCGCTCGCTCCAGGCCGCCGGCCTCGAGATCATCAGTGTCAAAGACGTGACGCCGGTGCCGCACAACGGCTGCCGCCCGCGCAAGCGTCGCCGGGTCTAGGGAAGGTCCACGTGGCGAGAGATACGTCAGCACAGTGCAAGCAATGTCGCCGCGAGGCCGAGAAGCTCTTCCTCAAGGGCGAGCGGTGCCTCACGGACAAGTGTGCCGTCGAACGACGCGCTTACCCGCCGGGTGAGCACGGTCGCGGCCGCATCAAGCAGAGCGAGTACCTCCTGCAGCTTCGCGAGAAGCAGAAGGCGCGCCGCTACTACCAGCTGCTCGAGAAGCAGTTCCATCACTACTACGAGGTGGCGAGCCGCAAGCAGGGCATCACCGGCGAGAACCTGTTGTGCCTCCTCGAGATGAGACTCGACAACGTCGTGTATCGCCTGGGCTTCGGCGCGTCGCGCCGCCAGGCACGGCAGCTTGTGCGTCACGCGCATTTCACGGTGAACGGCAAGAAGGTCGACATCCCGTCGTACCAGGTGCGCCCCGACGACGTCGTGTCGGTGCGCGCCAACAGCAAAGCCGTAGAGACCGTGCGCGCCGCCACGGACCTCACGTCGTCCGTGGCGCCGTGGCTGCTCGTCGACCACGACAACCTGACCGGCAAGATCCTGCGCGCTCCCGAGCGCAACGAGATCGACACGCCGGTTCAGGAGCAGCTCATCGTCGAGCTCTACTCCAAGTAACCCGCTGCAGCAGCTCACTACCCGCGGCGAAGACTCTACAGGAGGCCAGTTGCTACAGTTTCAGATGCCCAACATCACCCGCGAGCAGCTCGCCGGCAACCGGGCACGCTTCGAGGTCGAGCCGCTTGACCGCGGTTTCGGGCATACGTTCGGCAACGCGCTGCGCCGGGTCCTGCTGTCGTCGCTCGAAGGAGCGGCCGTCAGCTCAGTAAAGATCGAGGGTGTCGCTCACGAGTTCACGACCGTCAAGGGCGTGAAGGAAGACGTGACCGACGTCATCCTGAACCTCAAGGAGCTCGTGTGCCGTCTGCACGGCGAGCTCGACGAGGTGCAGGTACGACTGTACAAGGACAAGCCCGGCAAGGTCGTGGCCGCCGACATCGATATCCCGGCCGAGCTCGAGATCCTCAATCCGGACCATCACCTCGCGACGCTGTCCGATGGCGGCGCCATCGAGATGATGCTCACCATCCGCCGCGGCACGGGCTACGTGCCGGCGGAGGGCAACAAGACGCCGGAGACGGTCATCGGAGTCATCCCGATCGACTCGATCTTCAGCCCCATCAAGCGCGTGTCCTACCACGTGGAGAGCGCGCGCGTGGGCCAGCGCACCGACTACGACAAGCTTATCCTCGACATCACGACCAACGGCGCGCTTACGCCGGAGGAAGCCATCCGCCAGGCCGCCGAGCTCCTGGTGGACAGGATGTCGATCTTCACCGATCCGGACCGCACGCGCAGCACCGAGGAATACCCGATTGACGGGCTCTCCACGGTGCCGGCCGGCGGCGGCATGGACGACGTGCTCATCGAAGATCTGGAGCTTGGCGTCCGTTCCTACAACTGCCTCAAGCGCGAGGGTATCCAGACCGTCGGCGACCTGGTCTCCAAGACCGAGGCCGAGCTGCTCAACATCCCGAACTTCGGCAAGAAGAGCATCGACGAGGTCCAGGACAAGCTCACCGAGCGGGGGCTGTCTCTGCGGGGTGACGAGTAACATGCGCCATCAGAAGTCAGGTCGCAAGTTCAACATGGCGCCGGACCAGCGCAGCGCGATGCTGTCTGGGCTGGCGTGCCAGTTGCTCGAGCACGAGAAGATCAAGACGGGCGTCGCCCGTGCCAAGGAGGTGCGCCCCCTCGTGGAGGAGGCGATCACTCTCGGCAAGCGCGGCGACCTGCACGCGCGCCGGCAGGCGATCTCCATGCTTCGCAACAAGAAGATCGTCTACAAGCTGTTCAACGACGTCGCGCCGCGCTACTCCAGCCGCAACGGAGGGTACACGCGCATCATCAAGCTGGGCCCGCGTCCCGGCGACGGCAGCGAGCAGGCGTACATCGAGCTGGTCTAGCACCGGCTCGCGAGAACGTGAGGCGAGGGGCGGGCGGCCGAAGGGCCTCCCGCCCCTCGCCGCGTACGGATGCGGGCGAGCTGCGCGTCTGCTCCCGCGGCGGGGCGGCCGGGCGCGATGCGGTAAGCTTCGCGCGGCATGACGGCGAGCGCAGGCAGATGACCGCACCACTCCTCGACATCTCCGGGCTCCACTACCGCTACCCCGGAGCGCGCAGCGACGCCCTCGCGGACCTCGACCTGAGCGTCCACGAGGGCGAGTTCGTAGCCGTCGTCGGCGCCAACGGCTCCGGCAAGTCCACGCTCGCGCGGCTCCTCGGCGGGCTCGACCGCCCGGCGGCCGCCCGGCGCGCCGGCGCCTGCGGGCACGATCTGCTCACCGGCGACGGCCGCCTGGCGGCGCGCCGCGACGTCGGCGTCCTCTTCCAGAACCCGGAGAACCAGCTTGTCGCCGAGCACGTGGAGGAGGACATCGCCTTCGGCCTCGAGAACCTCGGCTGGCCCAGTGCCGATATCCGCCGCCGGGTCGACGAGATGCTGGCGCGCTTCGACCTCAAGGACCTGCGGCGGCGCGAGCCGCACCTGCTCTCCGGCGGCCAGAAGCAGCGCGCGGCGCTCGCCGGCGTGCTCGCCATCCCGCGCCGAGCGATCGTGCTCGACGAGCCGACGGCGATGCTCGACCCGGCGGGGCGTGCCGACGTGCTGGCGGCGGTGGCGGCGCTGCGTGTCGAGGGCCTTGCGGTGGTCTATATCACGCAGGAGATGGACGAGGTCGTCGGCGCCGACACGGTCGTCGGGCTCGAGGGCGGCTCCGAGGTGTACGCCGGCGGCGTGGATGATCTCTTCGCCGACGGTGAGCTGGTGCGACGGCTGAACCTCGGCTTGCCCGTCGCCGCTGAGGTGGCGCAGGAGCTGGCGCGGCGCGGCCGGCCGCTGCCCGCGCTGCCGCTGACGCTGGACGCTCTCCTCGCCGGCCTGAGCGAGCGCTCATGAAGGGTGCCGGGAAGAAGGCCGGGCGCGCGGCTGTGAAGGCGAGGGGGGGCGCGGACGCGGCCGTGGCGTCGCCGACGGCGACGGACACGAGCGCCGCCGGGATGGGTCTGGCGTGCCGCGGCGTGACCTTCTCCTACGAGGAGGGTCGGGAGGCGGTGCCCGCCGTGCGCGATGTCGGCTTCGAGCTCGCGGCCGGCGGTTCGCTGGCGCTCCTCGGGGCCTCCGGTGCCGGCAAGTCGACGCTTCTGCAGCTCGTGCGCGGGCTCGACGAGCCGGAGGCCGGCGCCGTGGTCCTGGACGGCGTCAAGCCGGGCGGCGAACGATACGCGGCCCTGCGCAGGGAGATCGGCCTCGTGTTCCAGATCCCGGAGTTGCAGCTGTTCGCGGCCTCTGCACGCGAGGACGTCGCCTTCGGGCCGCGCCGGCTGCGCTGGTCCGACGAACGCGTCAAGGAGGCCGTGTCGGCGGCTCTGGAGCTCGTGGGCCTGCCTGAGGAGAAGTTCGGCGACCGCCATCCCTACGCGCTGTCGGGGGGCGAGCAGCGCCGGCTGGCGCTCGCGGGCGTGCTCGCCATGAAGCCGCGCCTCCTGCTCCTCGACGAGCCCTTCGTCAGCCTCGACCCGGGCACGCGGCGCCAGCTCGCCGGGATCCTCGGCCGGCTCAAGGGCGCCGGCGTGACCATCATCCTGGCCACGCACGATGTCGATCTCGCCTGGGCCCTGTGCGACGACGTGCTGGTGCTGAGCGCCGGGGAAGTCGCGGCCTCCGGGGCGTGGGAGTTCGATGCCGCCGCCCGCGACCTGCTGGTGCGGAACCGGCTCAGGGAACCTCAGCTCGTGGAATTGTGGCGGCGCCTGGGACGCGACCTCGCGACGGCGCCGCGCACCGCAGCTGAGGCGGCGGAGGCGCTGGCGTGAGGCCGGCCATCGCGCAGTACTACCCCGGCGACTCGCTCATGCACCGGCTCGACCCGCGCGCCAAGTTCGTCGCCGTGAGCGCGCTGGCGCTGGCGCTCTTCGTGCGCGACTCGTTTCTCGGCTTGGCTGTCTACGCCGCTGCCGCCGCTCTCGCGTACGCCATCAGCGGTGTCCCGGTCAGGTGGTTCTGGCGCGCCTTCAAGCCCCTTCTTTGGCTCGTCGGGCTGACGTTCTTGGCCCAGGTCGTGTTCGCTCGCGGGACTCCGTTCTTCAGCTTCTGGTTCGTCCATCTCTCGTGGAGTGGCATCGAGCTCGCAGCCTTCCTGAGCCTGCGTCTCGTGGTGCTGGTGCTCGCCGGGTCGGTGCTCACGCTGACGACGACGCCGATCGCGCTCACCGACGGCCTCGCCTGGCTCGGTCGTCCGCTGCGCCGGATCAAGGTGCCCACCGACGAGCTGGCCCTCATGGTGACGATCGCGCTGCGCTTCATCCCGACGTTGCTCGTTGAGCTCGACACCATCATGCGTGCCCAGCGCGCACGAGGCGCCGACTTTCGCAGCGGCGGGCTGCGCGAACGGGCGCGGGCGCTGGTGCCCGTGCTCATCCCGCTCTTCGTGCTGAGCTTCCGGCGCGCCGACGACCTGGCGCTCGCCATGGAGGCGCGCTGCTACCAGCCGGGCATCGTGCGCACGCGGCTGCACCCGCTGCGGGCCGGTCGCGCCGACGTACTTCTGCTGGTCGTCACCGCGGCGGTCATCGCCGCGGGACTCCTCGTCTAGGATGCAGGTATGAAGCCGCAGCCCATCGAACCCGCGGCGGCGCAGCGCGCCGCCTCCGAGGCGAGGCCCGACGGCGCCGGCGTGACAGGCCGAGGCGGCGCGACGGTCTGGCGTCTCGACCTCGTGTACGAGGGCACGGGCTTCCGCGGCTGGGCGAGGCAGCCTGGCCTGCGGACCGTCGAAGGCGTGCTCAGAGACGCGCTGACGACGATCCTCGGGGAGCAGGTGTGCCTGAGCGTCGCCGGGCGCACCGATACGGGAGTGCACGCGTGGGCACAGGTGGCGTCGTTCACGACGACGCGCCACGGCCTGCGGCCGGACCAGCTGCGCCGCTCGCTCAACGCGCTGCTGCCGCCGGACGTCGCCGTCGAGTCGGCCGCGCCGGCGCCGGACGGATTCGCGGCGCGGCGGGCGAGCTCGCGCTCGTATGCGTACCGCCTGTGGCTCGCGCCGTTCAGGCCTGTGCGCGAGCGCGCGTGGGTGTGGGCCGCACGCGGCCCTGTGGACGCGGCCCTGCTCGTCGAGGCCGCCGCGCTCCTGCCCGGGCGCCGGGACTTCGCCGCCCTGACCCCATCCGCGCACCTCTACCACAGCTGCGTTCGCGAGGTGACCCGGGCGGCGTGGCGGCCGGTCTCGCCGGACACGACCCGTTACGGCGGCATGCCGGCCGGCGCAGAGGCGCCGCGGGAGTGGGTGTTCGAGATCACGGCGGGCAGTTTCCTGCACAACATGGTGCGCGTCGCGGTGGGGTCGATGGTCGACGTGGCCCAGGGGCGCATGACCCTCGAGCGCTTCGCCGACACGCTCGAGGGGGGCCGGCGCCGCGACATGGGGCAGACGGCGCCGCCGCGCGGGCTCGCCCTCGTCGCGGTGACGTACTAGCTGCCGCCGAGGCGATCCCGGCCGGCGCCAGGGGTCCGCCGGCGCCGGGCGCCGGCCGGCGTCAGTGCGTGAGGAACTGCTGCACCATCTTCTGCCGCGCGGCCTGCGACGGCGGCAACAC
>CAIWHY010000170.1 GCA_903912585.1 uncultured Thermoleophilia bacterium
CCCCTGACGACGACGGCTCCTCCTCGTGAGCGACGACTTCCGCTCCGGCTTCGTCGCCGTGCTCGGGCGCCCCAACGTCGGCAAGTCGACGCTCGTCAATGCGCTCGTGGGCCGCAAGGTCAGCATCGTCAGCGACCACCCGCAGACGACGCGCCGGCGCATCACCGGCGTCGTGAACCTCGAGGGCTGCCAGCTCGTGCTGCTCGACCTGCCCGGCTTCCAGAAGCCGTTCGACTCGCTCACGCGGCGCATGCAGACGGCCGTCGACGACGCCATCTCCGAGGTCGACGCGGCGCTCGTGCTGCTCAACGCGACCGAGACCTTCGGCGCCGGCGACCGCTACATCGTGCAGGCCGTCGCCGCGGCCGCCATCCCGTCCTTCGTGGGTCTCAACAAGGTCGACCTGCTGGACGGGCCGCGGCTGGGCGCCCGCATCGAGGAGGCGAGCGCGCTCTGCGGCGGCCGCGACGTGTACCCGCTCTCGGCGCTGCGCGGCGACGGCCTCGCCGACCTGCTCGCCCATCTCGCCGCGACCATGCCGGGCGGCCCGGTCTACTTCCCCGAGGGGCAGCACAGCGACCAGCCGCTCGAGATGCTCATCGCCGAGCTCGTGCGCGAGCAGGCCTTGCGGCGGACCTTCGACGAGGTGCCCCACGCCGTCGCCGTCGAGGTCAACGGCATCACCGAGCGCACCGACCGGCCGCTCGTCGAGATCGAGGCGCAGCTCATCGTCGAGACCGAGTCGCAGAAGGCCATCCTCGTGGGCAAAGGCGGGCGCCAGGTCAAGGCGATCGGCAGCGCGGCGCGGCACGAGATCGAGAGCATCCTCGGCGTGCACGTCTTCCTGGCCCTGCGCGTCAAAGTGCGCAAGCGCTGGCGGCGTGACGACCGCTACCTCGACCGCCTGATCTAGGAGCGGCCACGGGGGGCGAAGGCGAGGCGGGCTCGGGCCGCTGCGCCGAGGGCGACCGCGGCACCGAGGCCGGCTCGGGCCGCGACGCCGAGGGCGACCGCGGCGCTTTGGTATACTCGCGGCAGCTCTCTCCACCCACGTCTTCTGTCCGGGGGCGGCGGCGTGCACGCCGATGAACTCGCCAAGACCATCGATCACACGATGCTGCGCGCCGACGGCACGTCGCACGACGTGGACCGGCTCTGCCGCGAGGCGCGCAAGTACCACTTCGCCGCCGTCTGCCTGTTCCCGCAGTTCGTCGGCCGGGCCGCGGACCTGCTGCGCGGGGCCGACGTCAAGGTGTGCACCGTGATCTCCTTCCCGTTCGGGGCCGACACGGCGCGCACCAAAGTGTTCGCGGCCGACGACGCCGTCGCCCGCGGCGCCGACGAGATCGACGTCGTCATCAATCTCCCGGCGCTCCTCTCGGGCGAGTTCGGGGCCGCGCGCGACGAGCTCAGCAGCGTGGTCCGCGCGGTGCGCATGAAGACGATCAACAGCGGCCGCGGCGACGCGGTCGTCAAGACGATCATCGAGACGTGCTACCTGTCGAACAAGATGAAGCTCATGGCCTGCAAGATCTGCGAGCAGGCCGGCGTCGACTTCGTCAAGACGTCGACGGGCTGCGGGCCCAAAGGCGCCACGGTGCAGGACGTCGAGCTGCTGCGCGACTGCCTGGGCGAGCACGTCAGCGTCAAGGCGTCGGGCGGCATCCGCACGCTGCGCGACGTCGAGCTCATGATCAACGCCGGCGCCGTGCGCGTGGGCACCAGCGCCGGCGTCGCCATCATGAAGGACTTCCACGGCTAGCAGCCACGGCG
>CAIWHY010000171.1 GCA_903912585.1 uncultured Thermoleophilia bacterium
CCGTAGCGGTCGAGAAGCGGGGTCTGGGCTCCGGCGCGCGCGGCGGCGACGGCGGCGGCGAGGCCGCCGGGACCGCCGCCGACCACGAGCACCTCGGTCTCGCACAGCACGGGCGTGCTTCTTGGTCCTTCGCTGATGTGGTCCATCGGATCTCCTGTGGCGCGCGACGCCGGCTCGAGCGGGCGCGCGGTGAGTACCGTGACTGACACTGATGTCGAGCGCCCGGGCAGGCATCGAGCAAGGTCCCGCCGAGGCTTGACAGCAGTATGCCACAGCAGTCATGGTACATACCAGCAAGCTGGTACATACCAAGTGCCCGCGCCGGGATGGGCGGGTCCGCCGGGGGACCGCCCGGCGGCGTATTCCCGAGGGAGACCAGATGACACGACTCGATCTCGAAGCCGGCGCCCGCAGCCGGCCGGCGCTGCTGCGGCGCCGGGAGCGCCTGCTGGCGCGGCTGGCCGCGGAGGAGTTCGATGTCCTCGTGATCGGCGGTGGCGTGACGGGCGCCGGCGCCGCCCTGGACGCGGCCAGCCGCGGCCTCTCCGTGGCGCTCGTCGAGAAGCGCGACTTCGCGGCCGGCACATCGAGCCGGTCGAGCAAGCTCATCCACGGCGGCCTGCGCTACCTCGAGCAGTTCGACATCAGGCTCGTGCGCGAGGCGCTCCACGAGCGCAAGTTGCTCGCGGAGAAACTCGCGCCGCACCTCGTCCACTCGATGCCGCTGCTGTTCCCGCTGAAGCGCGGGGCCTGGGACCGCTTCCTCATGGGATCGGGTCTGCTGCTGTACGACGGGCTCGCAGGGCTGCGCCCAGCGATGCCGCGCCACCGCCATCTGACGCGCTCCGGCTGCCTGCGCGCCGTGCCCTCGTTGCGCGAGGACGCCGTGACCGGCGGGATCCGCTACTTCGACGCCCAGGTCGATGACGCCCGCTTCGCGGTGACGCTCGCCGAGACGGCGGCGGCCCACGGCGCCGCCTGCGCCTCCGCGGTCGAGGTCGCGGGCTTCCTGCACGACGGGGCGCGAGTCGCCGGCGTGCGGGCGCGCGACCTCGAGCGTGGCGACGAGTTCGAGATCCGCTCGCGTGTCATCGTGAACGCCACCGGCGTGTGGACGACGGCGATGGAGCGTCTGGCCGGTGTCGCGACCCCGCTCCAGGTACGTCCGTCCAAGGGCGTGCACATCGTCGTCCCCAAGTCGCGCATCCACTCCACGCTTGCGCTCATCCTCCCCACCGAGAAGAGCGTCCTGTTCGTGCTGCCCTGGAGCGACGACTGGATCATCGGCACGACCGACACCGATTGGCAGTTCGGGCTCGACCACCCCTCGGCGACCCGCGCCGACATCGACTATCTCCTGGGCCACGTGAACGCCGTCCTGCGCGAGCCGCTCACCGTCGACGACATCACCGCCGTCTACGTCGGCCTGCGGCCGCTGGTCGCAAAGGGAGCGAAGGACACCGCCGCGATCTCGCGCGAACACTCGGTCCAGCGCGGCGCGCCAGGGCTGGTCAGCATCGCCGGCGGCAAGTTCACGACGTACCGGATCATGGCCCGCGACGCGGTCGACGTGGCGGCGCGCGAGCTGCCCTTTGGCGTCGCGCCGAGCCGTACCGAGGACATCCCCCTGCTCGGGGCCGTCGGGTATGCGGAGGCGCCGTCGAGAGCTCGTCTGCACCCCGGCGCGACCGGCCTCTCGTCGGTCCAGATCCGCCATCTGGTCAGGCGTTACGGCACGCTCACCCTCCGGGTGCTCGACCTCATCGCGGAGGAGCCGGCGCTCGCGGCGCCCCTCGTCGGGGCGGAGACGTACCTGGCCGCGGAGGTCCGCCACGCCACCCACTTCGAGAGCGCCCTGCACGTCGACGACGTGCTCACGCGCAGGACGCACATAGCCTTCGAGGCGCCCGACCGCGGCCGCCTCGCGGTCGAGGACGTCGCCCGGTTGATGGCTCCCGATCTGGGGTGGGACCAGGCCGATGTCGACCGCGAGACCGCCCACTACCGCGCCCGCCTCGACGCCGAAAGCGCGGCCCAGTCCATGCTCGACGACGCAGCATCAGACTCCGCGCGCTCGCCGGTGCGCGATCTGCGGCTCAAGGCCGGGTGACGGTCGCAGGCTGAGGCGCCGTGCGGCCGAGTCGGGCGTCCCCGCCGCGAGGCGTAAGCCCCCGCCTCAGTCCAGCGAAGGCGGGATAAGGACGAATGCGCCGACGTGCGCCTTGCGCAGGAACTCGGTCTGCGCGGAGGCGATGCGCTCGAGGGGGAACGACGCCGCGACGCGCGGGCTGAGCTCGCCGGCCTCGATGTACGAGACGAGGTCCGGGAACACCGGCTCGTCCCACGCCGTGCAGCCGATCAGAGTGAGGTCGTTGAGGTAGAGGGTCCTCTTGTCGAACGCGACGATGGGGCCGGCGATCGCCCCCGAAGAGACGTACCTCCCGCCCCTCTTGAGCGCCCTCAGGAGGTCGTCGAGATCCGGCCCCGAGACATTGTCGACGACCACGTCCACGGTGCGTTCGCCGAGACTCGCGGCGATGCCGTCCTCGCGCGCGAGCACGCGGTCGGCGCCGAGCGCCAGCACCTGCTCTAGCTTGGCGCGCGACGTGACTGCCGTGACGACGGCGCCGCGCCGGGCGGCGAGCTGCACGACGGCCGAGCCGACGCCGCCGGAGGCGCCGGTGACGAGCAGGCGCTGTCCGGGGGCGACGCCGGCGCGGCGGAGCATGTTCTCGGCCGTCCCGTAGGAACAGGGGACGACGCCCAGCTCGGCGTCGCTGAGGCCGGTCTCGACGACGAAGACCTCCGAGGCCGGCGCCTTGACGAACTGGGCGAAGGCACCGTCGAAGTCGGACGCCATCCAGATGTTCTCCATCGCGCCGAAGCCCAACGGGCGCATGCAAGGACGCACGAGGGCGCGGCGGCCGATGAGACTCTCGTCCCCGCCGCGCCCGACCGCCACGACGCTCCCGCAGCAGTCGGTGCCCTGGATGAGCGGGAACGGCGTCGGCTCGCTCCAGCCGCCGTCGGGGCGAGCCACAGGCGAGCCGACAGCGGGATCTGCGGCAACGTGCTCTCCTGCCCTGCGTCGCGCGCCGTCCTCCGCCGCCGCCGTGCTCGCGGTGTCACCGGTGATACTCGCGGAGTACCAGCCCAGGCGGGTGTTGATCTCGGTGTTGTTGACGCCCGCGGCGAGGACCCGCAGCAGGACCTCGCCGGGTCCCGGGTTGGGGAGCGGGACGTCGCGGTAGTCGAGGACGTCGAGGCCGCCCTGCCCGGTGGTCACGACCGCCTTCATCGTCTCGGCGCCCGATGCGAGGTCGAAACGGTCTGGGCGCAGCAGCGTCTGCCTGCGTAGCGCGTCCTGCTCGGCTGCCATGGCTCGCTCGCTTTCCGTGTGCTCTCGCGCGGCCCGTCAGGCAGGTCAGCCGACGAGGCCGCGACCCAGATCGGCGAGCGTCGGCTCGCCCAGTTTGGCGCGGCTAGGGGCGCCTGCGGCGTCCCGCCCGCGCAGCCGGTGGTGCTCGTCCGTGGAGCACAACGGGCACGCCCTCAGTGTACGTTGACCCCGGTGGTAGGATTGTGGCCGCAAGCTGACCGGCCGGTCAATCAGTCGCCCAGTGCATACCCGGGCGGCGGAAGCTGTCAAGCACGGCGAGGGCGGCCACGGAGCAAGGGGTGGGGCGCTGATGAGGGCCGGCGCGAAGGGCGACGGGAAGGCGGCGGCACGATCCGCCGAAAGGCACCAGCCCCGTCGCGGCCGGCTGCAGTTCGCCTTCGAAGACCCTCTCTCGGCGCTGCCCGAGACGGCGCAGAAGCTGCTGGTCGCGGCCAAGGACATCATCGCGGGCGAGGGTTTCGGCGCTCTCACCCTCAACTCGGTCTCGACCGTCTCGGGCGAGAACAAGGCGATGATCTCCTACTACTTCGGCAACAAGGCTGGTCTCGTCGCCGCCGTGCTCGACTCCGTGATCCACGACGAGTACATCGCCTCGCAGGACCGCATGAAGGACGTCAGGCCGCAGGACCGGTGCCAGAAACTGATCGACGAGATGCACCGCATGGACACCGCTTCGGAGGAGTTTCGCGTCTTCTTCGAGCTCCTGCCCCACGTGCTGCGCGACGAGACGCTGCGCGGCCGGATCGCGCGCCTCTACCAATGGTACTGGAGCCTCAAGCTCGAGTGGCTGGGCCTCCCCGGCGGCGAGGGCGCCCTCGATGACCCCGACCTGCTGGGGCTCACCCAGCTTCTCTCGGCGGTGATCGACGGCCTCGCCGTCCAGCTCGCCATCGACCCCGGGCTCGACCTCGCGAACCCGTATCGCGTGTTCCAGGAGATGCTCACCGCGACAATCGCCAGGTTGCCCGGCGCGACGACCCGCGACGACGAGGCTTAGCCCAGACAGTAAGCGTCGAGCCGGCGCCGGACCACCGGGTCGAGATCGTCCGGGGGCGCATAGGCGGCCAGCGAATCCGCGACGCGCTGCGCTGCGACTGCGGCGAGGTCGTGGCCCCCGAGGCCGCGCCACGTCTGGTACGGGTCCCGGTTCATGATCGTGGACCGGCGGCCGTCGCGCGCGTGCCGCCGGGTGTGCGCCTGGCCCAGCATGCTGCCGCCTGGTCCGCACGCCCCCACCGCGTCCAGCGCCAGCGTCTCGTCGTCGATGACGATCGCCTGCTTGGCGGACCGCAGCGCGCTGAGGAGCTCGTCATCGATCACGAACTTCTCCGGCGAGTAGCAGTTGAACGACGAGAGGATGCCGGCGGCGTGCAGGACGTACTGCACGTCCATGCGCAGGACCGCCTCCATCGCCAGCGCGGACTCGATGCCGGCCTGGGCGTCCGGGACGTGCGCGTCGGTCACCGCGCCACCGGCACGCACGGGCACGCCGATCCAGTGACCCAGCTGCACGGTCGCCTCCATGAGCGTCCAGTACTCCGGGGCGCCGATCATGAGCGCGCCGCTGTGCATCGAGGAGATCGACGACGTGCCTCCGTAGAGGAACGGGCAGCCGGGCCGGGCCAGCTGCGTGAGCACCAGCCCGGCGAGGAGCTCGGCATGCTGCACGGCGAGGAGCCCGGCCAGAGTGAGCGGCGCCGTGGTGCCACCCATGGCGCACACGGCGACGCAGACCGGCTGGCCCAGGCGCGCCAGCCGCAGGATCGCCTGGCACCCCGCCGCGGAGAACTGCAGCGGCGACGTGCTGTTGACGATGCTCCAGATGCGCGGCCGCTCGTGCCACTCCGAGCCGTAGACGATCTCGAGGACTTCCGTGGCCACCTGCAGCTCGGGCAGAGTGGTCACGGTGAACCGGTTCGCCTTGTCGCTGCCGGTGATGTGCGCGTGGGCCACGACCCGCGCGCGCACGTCGTCCGGCACGTCGGTGGGCTCCACGCTGTAGCCGAGCACGCCGATGTTGGGCGACAGGTGAGCGAGCGCGATGGCGGTGCGCAGATCGGCGAGCGTGCCGGGACGCTGCCGGCCGCCGTCGAGTACGAACGGCGGCCCGGACGCGCTGGCGAACACCGGCGGGGCATCCAGCGCCACGCGCAGGTCCAGCTCCAGGCGCCGGCCGGCCACCGTGTAGGCGGACGGAACGGTGGCCAGCGCCTCGTCCACGAGCCCTCGACCGATGCGGACGCACTCGCCCTCCGCGCTCGCGCCGTGCTTCTTGAGAAGGGCTCGCGCCTCGGGGTCGAGCACCATGCAGCCGACGCCGTCCAGCAGCCGCAGGGCGGCATCGTGGATCCTCTGGCAGCCCTGCTCGTCCAATGACGGTCCCGTCACGGCGCCTCCCGCGGCCTACGCCACCCCGAGGATGGTCTTGGCGGTGGCCACGGCCTCGATGGCGTCCTCGGCGTAGCCGTCGGCGCCGATCTCGTCGGCCCAGGCGCGGGTCGTCGGGGCGCCGCCGATCATCACCTTCACCGAGTCGCGCAGGCCGGCGGCCTTGAGCGCCTCGATCGTCTTCTGCTGGTTGGGCATCGTCGTCGTGAGCAGGGCGGAGAGCAGCAGCAGGTCGGGCTTCTCCTCCTTGCACTTCTCGACGAAGCTCTCGACCGGCACGTCGCAGCCGACGTCGGTGACCGTGAAGCCCGCGGCGGAGAGCATCGAGCAGACGATCGTCTTGCCGATCTCGTGGATGTCGCCGGCGACGGTGCCGGCGACGGCGTGGCCGAGGCTCTTGCGGCCTTCGTTGCTGGCGTCGAGGGCGGGCTGCAGGACGGCCACGGCGGCCTTCATGGCCTCGGCGCCCTGGACCAGCTCGGGGAGGAAGAACTCGCCGCGCCCGAAGAGGTCGCCGACCTCCTCGATGCCCTTGACGAAGCCGAGGTCGAGGATGTTGCCGGCGGAGAGGCCGGCGTCGAGGCCTTCCTGGGCGAGGCGCTCGGCGTCTTCGGACTCGCCGTCGATGACGCTCTGCTTCATCTGTGCGTAGAG
>CAIWHY010000172.1 GCA_903912585.1 uncultured Thermoleophilia bacterium
ACGCGCTTCTTCATGTACATGAACCTCTTCGTCGCCTCGATGCTGGTGCTCGTGCTCGCCGACAACCTGCTCCTGCTCTACCTCGGGTGGGAGGGCGTCGGCATGTGCAGCTACTTCCTCATCGCCTTCTGGCAGAAGGACGCACAGAACGTCTACTGCGGCCGCAAGGCCTTCATCATCACGCGCATCGGCGACACGGCCCTGATCGTCGGGCTGTTCCTGCTGTTCACGCACTACCACACGCTCGCGATCCAGCCTCTGATGCACGCCGTCGGCCAGGCGCCCGCCGGTGCGGCGGTCGTCGTCGCCGCCGCATGGCTGCTGCTCGGCGGCGCCGTGGGCAAGTCGGCGCAGCTGCCCCTGCAGACCTGGCTGCCGGACGCCATGGCGGGCCCCACGCCGGTCAGCGCGCTGATCCACGCCGCCACGATGGTGACCGCCGGCGTGTACCTGATCGCGCGCACGCACGTGCTCTACACCGCGGCGCCGGACGTGCGCCTCGCGGTGGCCATCATCGGCACGGTGACGCTGCTCTACGCCGGGTTCAGCGCCTTCGCCCAGAAGGACATCAAGCGCTCGCTGGCCTACTCGACGGTGAGCCAGATCGGCTACATGTTCCTGGCCCTCGGCGTCGCCGGGTGGGACGCCGGCATCTTCCACTTCATGACGCACGCCTTCTTCAAGGCGCTGCTCTTCCTCGGCGCCGGCGTGGTCATCGAGGCGCTCGCCGACGAGCACGATATCTTCAAGATGGGCGGCCTGCGGCGCGAGCTGCCGGTGGTCTTCTGGACCTTCACCATCGGCGCCGCCTCGCTCGCGGCCCTGCCGCTCGTGACCGCCGGCTACTACAGCAAGGACCTCATCATCTCGACGAGCCTCGGCTCCGTCGACGGCAGCGCGTGGCTGTGGGCCGGCGCTGTCGCCGGCGCGCTGCTCACCGGCATCTACTCGTTCCGGCTCGTCTTCCTCGTCTTCTTCGGCGAGCAGAAGACTCCGGTCACGCGCCGCCCGCGCTGGCGCATGCAGACGCCGCTCGTCGTCCTCGCCGTGCTCTCCGTGATCGGCGGCTTCGTGTGGCTGCCCGAGTGGATGGGGGGCTGGAAGCCGTTCGAGCAGTTCCTCAGTACGGCGCTGCCGACGACCGACGCCGGCGGCTGGGCCTTCGGTCTCGGCGAGGCGACCATTCTGGAGGTCGTGTCGCTCACCGGCATCGCCGTCGCCTACCTGCTGTGGATGCGCCGGCGCGCCGCGACCGCGGTGTTCGCCGCGCGGCCGGCGCCCGACGCGCTCGAGCGCTACTGGCGCGCCGGCTGGGGCTTCGACTGGCTCTACGAGCACATGTTCGTGATCCCGGTGGAGTGGTTCGCGCACGTCGCGCGCAACGACCTCGTGGAGCCGGTGGTCAAGGGCATCGCAAGCCTCAACGTGCTGGCGTGGCGCGGCCTCAGCGCCTCCCAGAACGGGCTGCTGCGGCTCTACATCGCCGTCGCCGGCGCCGGGCTCGCCGTCATCATCGCCGTCGTGGTGCTGAGGTGAGGCCGGGATGATCCTCCTCTGGTACATCCTCATCCCGGCCGTCGCGGCGCCGCTCGCCTGGCTGTTCGGGCGCCGTCAGCCGCTGGCGGCACGCTGGATCGCCGTGGCCGGCACGGCCGCGCCGCTCGTGCTGCTCGTCGTGCAGTGGGCCACCAAGGCGGACGTCCTCTCGACGATCCCCGTCTGGCATACCGGCGGAGCCGCGGGGCTCAGCCCCGCGGAGCTCGTCCAGAGTACCTGGATCGTCCATCTGAAGGTGCCGTGGATCGCGCCGCTCGGCATCGATTTCTTCCTCGCCGAGGACGGCCTCACGGTGATCATGCTGGCGCTGACCTTCGCGCTCGGGCTCCTCGCCGTGCTCGCCTCGTGGCGCGGCATCGGCGAGCGCGTCGGCTTCTTCCACTTCATGATCCTCTGGACGACGGCCGCGCTCGCCGGCGTCTTCCTCTCGATGGACCTGTTCCTCTTCTACTTCTTCTTCGAGATGATGCTGATCCCGATGTACTTCATCATCGCGCTGTGGGGGCACGAGCGGCGCGTGTACGCGGCGGTCAAGTTCTTCATCTTCACGCAGGTCAGCGGGCTGCTGATGCTGATCGCCATCCTGGCGCTGTACTTCATCCACGGACGCGCCTCCGGGACGTACACCTTCGACTTCCCGGCGCTCCTGGGCACGAAGATGTCGTCCGGCATGGTCTTCGTGCTGATGCTGGGCTTCTTCGCCGCCTTCGCGGTCAAGCTGCCGGCGTTCCCGTTCCACACCTGGCTGCCGGACGCGCACACCGAGGCCCCGACCGCCGGCTCGGTGATCCTCGCCGGCGTGCTCATCAAGATCGGCGCCTACGGGATGATCCGCTTCATGATCCCGCTGTTCCCGCAGGCGGCCTACCAGTTCCGCACAGCCGCCCTGGTACTCGGCGTGATCGGCATCATCTACGGGGCGATCATGGCCTACGCGCAGACCGACATGAAGCGCCTCGTCGCCTACACGAGCGTGAGCCACATGGGCTTCGTGCTCATCGGCATCTTCGCCTGGAACACGCTGGCGCTGCAGGGCGTGGTGCTGCAGCTCGTCTGCCACGCCCTGTCCACGGGCGCCCTCTTCATCCTGGTCGGCGGCCTGCAGGACCGCATCCACACGCGCGACATGGGCAGGATGGGCGGCCTCTGGACGCTCGCGCCGAAGATGGGCGGCACGGCGATGTTCTTCGCGCTCGCCTCGCTCGGCCTGCCCGGGCTCGGCAACTTCATCGCCGAGTTCCTCATCCTCGTCGGCACGTGGCAGGTCGCCAAGTGGGCCGCCGTGCTGGGCGCCGTCGGCCTCGTGTTCGCCACCGTGTATTCGCTGTGGATGATGCAGCGCGCCTTCCAGGGTGAGGAGACGCACGGCTGGAAGCTCGACGACCTGGTGCCGCGCGAGACGGTGATGCTCGCCGCCATGATCGCCGCTTTGGTCGCGATCGGCTTCTACCCGCAGCCGCTGATCGCGACGGCGCGCCAGACGGTGACCGCCGTGCAACAGCTGACGGCCGGCAGCAGCCTCACGGCCGGGCCGGCCACGGCGGCGCGCGGGGCGCCGGCGCGGGCCGGCGGCGCG
>CAIWHY010000173.1 GCA_903912585.1 uncultured Thermoleophilia bacterium
ATCGTCATCATCGTCGTCGGCATCCTCATGGCGATCGCCGTGCCCATGTACCTGGGGCAGCGCGCCAGGGCAAAGGATGCGTCGGTCAAGGAGGGCGCGCACACGGTGCTTGTCGCCGTCCTGTCCTACGCCGTCGACACGCAGGACGCGCTTCCGGATCAGACGCTCGGCACTCTCCAGAGTCAGGTCATGCCGCAGATACAACTGTGGCCAGACAACCCATTTGCCAATCCCGTGGCACCCATGACCAACTGGCCGCTCCTGGCGAGCGTGACGACGGGCAATCTCGTCTACACGCATGCCACCGGAACGAGCGCGTTCACGCTGGGCGGCATGGTGAGGGACGGATCCATCTTCTGGGTGCACCAGTAGAAGGCAGGGAGGAGCCGTCTGCCCTTCGCTCTGTTGGGCGGCGGTGACTGCCCATTGCGCCGCCGCCGCCGTCTGCCACTCGGGAAGGATGCGCCGCACTGGTGGCGAAACCCCGGTCGACCTGCTTGCTCCTGTCCGTCATTCTCAGGTAGGTGCCTGACTCGCAGCACGATACTCCTCAGCCAGAACTGTACCGCCCGGCGGTCCTCGTCTCCGCTCTCCACAAGACCGTCAGGGTCGGCTTTCGTGCGCGCCGCGTCGAGATCTTGAAGGGCGTCGACTTCCAGGTGGAGCGCGGCGACGTGTTCGGGCTGCTGGGGCCGAACGGCGCCGGCAAGACGACGACCGTCAAAGTCATCCTCGGCCTCATGCGGCCCACCAGTGGCACCGCGGCGATGGCTGTGACGGGCTTGGAGCGGGTCGGGTATCTGCCCGAGAACCCGTACTTCTACGACTACCTTTCCGGCCGCGAGTTCCTGGGTTTCTGCGCGCGGCTGTTCGCCATCGAGGCCGGCGAGCGTCGCGAGCGCGTCGAAGGGCTGCTCGGCGACGTCGGCCTGCTCGACGCCGGCGACGTCCACCTGCGCAAGTACTCCAAGGGCATGCTGCAGCGCATCGGGATCGCCCAGGCGCTCGTCAACGATCCCGAGCTGGTGCTGCTGGACGAGCCGATGACCGGCCTCGATCCTGTGGGCCGGGTCGAGGTGAAACGCATCATCCAGAGCCTGCACGAGCGCGGCAAGACGGTCCTGTTCAACTCGCACATCCTCAGCGACGTGCACGAGCTCTGCTCGCGCATCGCGATCATGCGCGAGGGCAGGGTGGCGTGGCAGGGTACCGTGCCCGAGGCTATGGCCGATTCGCCGACGCTCGAGGACTTCTTCATGAAGGTCGTGACGGCGTGAACCAGCTCGTCGCGATCACCGTCAACACCTTCAAGGAGACGATCCGCGACCGTGTGCTGGCGGTGATCGTGGTGTTCGCGCTGATCATGATCGCCGCCGGTCTGTGGCTGGGCAGCATCAGCCTCGGCGAGCAGGGGCGGATGATGATCGACTTCGGCCTCGTAGCGGTCACGGGTTTCGGCCTCATCGTCGCGGTGTTCGTGGCCGCCGGCCTCGTGCGCAAGGAGGTCGAGAAGCGCACCGTCTACGTGCTCTTCTCCAAGCCGGTGAGCCGCGTCGCCTTCATCAGCGGCAAGTTCGTGGGGCTGTGCGGCACGATGGCCGTCGTCCTTTCGGGGATGGGCCTGTTCCTGTTCGCGCTCGTGTGGGTCGTCTCCGGCCGCCCTTCGGGCATCGTGCTGCTCGCTGTGGTGATGATCTACGTCCAGCTGCTCGCCATCATGGCCGTGACCATCTTCTTCTCCACGCTCGGGTCGGCGATCCTCGCCAGCGTGCTCGGCATCTGCGTCTTCGTCGCCGGGCAGCTCAGCCAGAACGTGCTGTCCCTGACTAGGTTGGGCAAGAACCCGCTGACCCAGTTTCTGTCGTGGGTCGTCTACGTGATCGTCCCCAACCTGTCGGCCGTCGACGTCAAGGCCGGGGTCGTCGGCGAGCAGACCCTGGCCTGGGGTCAGATCGGCCTGTGGACCGCCTATCTTCTGGCCTACGTCGTGGTAGTGCTGGCGCTGGCCGCGCTCGTCTTCAGGCGCAAGGAGTTTTGACC
>CAIWHY010000174.1 GCA_903912585.1 uncultured Thermoleophilia bacterium
CACCCGGAGCTGCCGGCCGCTCCGATCAGGCTTCCTCGGCCTTCCGTCCGCGCCGGAGCAGCAGGACGACGACGCCGATCACGATGACCGCGCCGACGACGATGCCCACGATCAGCGCCGTATTGCTGCTTGATGTGGTCGTCGTGGCCACCGTCTTCGGCCCGACCTTGTAGTAGTTGCTCACGTTGTCGGTGATGAACGCCACCGCGCCGTTTGGCTGCGGGATGCGCGTCCAGCCCTGCCAGCGCGACGTGTTCCAAGCCTCGAGCAGCTTGGGGTAGTCGAGCACGATGTAGGGCGAGGCCTGGTAGAAGATCTGCTGCATCTGGTAGGCGATCGCCTTGCGCTTCTGGGGGTCGAGCTCCTGCGACTGCTGCGTCCAGAGCTTGTCGTAGGTGGGATCCGACCAGCAGCAGTCGTTGGAGTTCTGGATCTGGGCGGTGCGGAAGTAGCCGAGGCGCCGTCCGGGGTCCGAGCCGCTCGGCTGCCACTGCCAGATGTAGATGTCGTAGTCCGGCTTGTAGGTGTTGCCGACGTAGTTGTAGCCGCCGTCGAGAAGGACGCTCTCGTCCTCCACCGAGTACTTGATGTTGAGACCCAGCGCCCTCCACCAGCTCGTGATGAGCTTGCCCATCACCTGACTCTGGGGCGACTGCACGCGCGACCACAGGCGCAGGGTGATGTCCTTGCCCCCGTTCCTGGGGTCGTTGAGGATGCCGTTGCCATCGGTGTCCTTGTAGCCCGCCGCGGCGAGCAGCTGCTTGGCCTTGGCGGGGTCGAACTGGTACAGCATGTCGGCCGGCGGCTGCCAGTGCCAGTCGAGGTTGGGGTCGTAGAAGTTGACCTCGAAGAGGGACGTCCCGGGATCGGCGTACCCCTGGTAGGCCAGCTCGGTCATCTTGGTCTTGTCGATGCCCCAGTTGAGAGCCTGGCGGAAGGCGGGGTCACGCAGCACCGGGTTGCCCAGTGACGGCCCCTTGTAGCAGTTGAAGCTGAGGTAGTCGAAGGCCTTCTGGGAGCACGCGTAGGCGGCGATGCCCGGGGTCGTGGAGAGCGGCTTGATCTGCGCCGGCGGGAGGCTGATGGCGAGGTCGATGGTGCCGAGCTTGAGGTCCTGCGCCAGGGTGTCCTGGTTGGTGTAGAGCTGGAAGACGACCTCGTCGGCTTTGGGCGTGCCGCCCCAGTACTGCTTGTTGGCGACGCAGCGCACGAACTTGCCCTTCTGCCACTCGGTCACCTGGAACGGACCCGAACCCACGATGGGCGGCGCGTTGAGATACGCCTTGGCCGTGTCGGCGGTCTTGAACTTGCTCCAGATGTGCTCCGGCAGGATCGGGCACCACATGGAGAGCATGTCCGCCTTGGGGCGCGAGCACGTGACGACGAGCGTGGTGTCGTCCGGAGCGGTGGCGCTCTTGATGCCGTCGAGGGCCGAGAGGAACGCCTGCAGCTGAAGCTTGTTCTCCCAGGTGTAGGTGAAGGCGATGTCGCGCGCCGTCAGCGGCTGCCCGTCGCTCCACTTCACGCCGCTGCGGATCTTGAAGGTCCAGGTGAGCCCGTCGGCGCTCTTGGTCCAGCTCTCGGCGAGGCCGGGACGAGTCTCGAGGTACTTGTCGCCGTAATTGGTGAGGAAGTCGTAGCTGATGTGCCAGAGCTCGTAGGACGACTGCTGGACCCCGACGAACGGGTTGAGGCTGTCGGGATCCGGGGACCAGCCCACCTTGAGGATGAGCGGGCTCGCACTGGGCGAAGCGCTGGGGCTGGACGCCAGCGCACTCGCGACCCCCCAGACCAGCCCGATGCACAGGACGAGGAGCACGGCGAGCGGCACGAGCCGCCTGCGGACGTGGGTACGCGTGAGCATGGGGCCTCCCTTTCGAGCTTGACCGGCAGCGCCGGCGACTCCACCCCGGGTCACCGGCACGGCGCACGCGGCACCGTGACGGGAGCCTACCCACAGGCGACGCGGGGGCGCAAGGGTCGGAGTGCACATCGCCGCGCCGGCGCGAGTGTGCGCCTGCTCCGCGCCGGCCGAGCCGCGGACCGGGCGACAAGCGGACGCCGGCGGAGCCGCAGACCGGGCGAGCCGCGGCCGCGAAAGCGGAGGCGCCGCTAGTCCGAGAAGGCGAAGCCGCCGGCAAAGACGCGCTCGCAGGCTGCGGCCACGTCCGCGTCGTAGGTCCGCCCGGCGCCGGCGCGGATCTCCGCGAGCGCCGCCTCGACGCCGAGCGCCGGCCGGTAGGGCCGGTGGGAGGCCATGGCCTCGACGACGTCGGCCACGGCGAGCACGCGTGCCGCGAGCGGAATGGCGTCGCCGGCCAGACCGTCGGGGTAGCCGCTGCCGTCGATGCGCTCGTGATGCCAGCGGACCAGGTCCGCGACCGGCGCCCCGAACTCCACCGGCGCCAGGATGTCGGCGCCGGCGCGCGAGTGCTCGCGCACGATCGCCATCTCGTCCATGGACAGCTTGCCGGGCTTGGTGAGGATCTCGGCCGGCACCGCGACCTTGCCGATGTCGTGGACCGCACCGGCGCGGCGCAGCGTCTCGCCGGCGGCAACGTCCAGACCGAGCTCGGTCGCCAGCGCCACGGCCAGCTGCGTCACGCGGCGCTCGTGGCCCGCCGTGTACGGGTCGCGTGTCTCCACGAGCGCGCCCATCGCCGCGACGGTCCCCTCCACGACGCGGCGCAGCCGGGCGG
>CAIWHY010000175.1 GCA_903912585.1 uncultured Thermoleophilia bacterium
GCGTCCGACAGCACGTCGGCCGCCTCATTGAGGCGCAGGCCGACGACGTCCAGCCTCCTCAGCAACTCGCGCGCCTTGAGCACGTCCATGGTGAGCTCGCCGCAAAAAAGGCGCCCCACCTCGGCGTCGTACAGGCGCCGGATCTCGTTGGCGGACTTCTTGGAGACGAGAGCGGACTGGCTCGTGTCTTTGGCGCTACTGGCGAGCGTCTGCACCGCGAGGCGCAGGTCTTCGACACCGCCGGCGATGGCGTCGAGAACCGTTACAAAGGACTCGCCGCCCTCGATCTGGTACAGATCCCACTCGCGCACGAAGTCACGCAGGTTGTCGAGCACATCGTCGATCGAGCGCGACAACCGGAAGAGGTCCTCGCGATCGATCGGTGACACCAGAACTCCGGCGAGCCTGGTCACCAGCTCGCCTCGCAGCACGTCGCCGGCATGTTCTATCTCGGCCATCCGCTCGTGAGCTTGACTCGGGTCGGCGCTCCCCTCGGCCACGGCACGCGCCAGCTTGCACGCGACCGAGGTCTCCTCGAGCTGGCGTTCGAGGATCGAGGTCAAGGGGACGCTCTCGCCGCGACCGAGATCGCGGATCGCTCTGCGGAATCGCGCGATCCTCGTCATGTCGACCTCCTGCGCCCGCAGGCGCGTCGTGCGCCTCCGGGGAGGCCGGGACGCCGCCGCCGCGAACCGGCCTGCGACCTTCGCGCTGAGGTGCGATTGTACGCCCGGCCCGCCGCGGCCGCCACGGGCCGTCTCGCGCCGGTGGCACCATCACTCACGTGCGTTGCCGCTCTCGCTCTATGATGAGGCATGGACGGACAGGACCGGTCAGCGCCGGCGAACGCCGCGGCGCACGCGAGACTGCATCGCTGGCTGCCGATCACCGAGCTGACCGGCGAGTACCGGCGGCGCTGGCTGAGAGTCGACACCATCGCCGCCTTCACCGTCATCGGCCTGCTGGTGCCGGAGTGCATGGCCTACGCCCAGATCGCGGGGGTACCACCTCAGGCCGGGCTCTATGCGACGCTCGCGGGCCTCGTGATCTACGCGCTCTTCGGCACGTCCCGTCAGCTGGTCTGCTCGCCCACGTCGACCGCCGCCATCATGACGGCGGCGGTCGTGGCGGCGCACGGCGCAGCCGACCCGGAGCACGCCCTCGCGCTCGCGGGCATGGTCGCGGTCCTTGTGGGCCTCTTCAGCCTGGCGGCCGGCGTCGGCCGGCTGGGCTTCATCTCGGCGTTCCTCGCTCGCCCGGTCGTCAGCGGCTACGTCACAGGCCTCGCCCTGACGATCATCGCTCGCCAGGTGCCGAAGCTCCTCGGTCTGCAGGTCGAAGCGCCGGCCAACTTCCTGAGGATCGTCTGGACCGACCTCACTCATCTCGACGAGACCAGCCTCGTGACCGCCGCCGTCAGCGCCGTCGCGCTCGTCCTTCTCTTCGGGTTGCGACGCTGGCCGAAGGTGCCCGGCGCGCTGACGGTCCTCGTGCTCGGCGTCGTCGCGGCCGCCGCCCTGCACCTCGAAGCGCACGGCGTGGCGATGATCGGCGCCATCCCGAGCGGCCTCCCCGTCCCCCAGCTTCCGGACGTCCATGGGGCCGAGGTACTTGGCCTCGTCCCGAGCGCCGCCGGCATCGCCATCGTGGTCTATGCGGAGGCCCTGAGCGGCGCTCGGACCTTCGCTCTGCGTCACAGCTACGAGATCGACGCCGACCAGGAGTTGGTCGCCCTGGGTATCGCCAACATCGGCTCCGGGGCTTTCGGCGGGATCGTGGTCGGCGGGGGGCTTTCGGGCACCGCGCTCAATGATTCGAGCGGCGCCAGGTCCCAGCTGGCCGGCCTGATCGGCGCCGCCGTCATGCTCGTGGCGGTCTTCACCGTCACTCGGATCTCGCGCGACCTTCCGCAGGCGATCCTTGGCGCCGTGGTGGTGAGCGTGGTGTGGGGCCTGATCGACTTGACGGCGCTGCGGCGCTTTGCCGACATCCGCCGCGTCGACGTGGCGCCCGCGCTGGCCGCGCTCGTCGGCGTGTTGGTCCTGGGTGTCCTGCCCGGTCTCGGGCTCGCAGTCGGGCTTTCTCTCGCCATCTTGATCTATCGCGCGAGCCGGCCGCATGCCGCCGTGCTCGGTCGCGTGCCCGGCGAGACGACGTACAGCGACATGGCCCGGCATCCGGAGAACGAGACGTTCCCGGGGCTCTTCATCTTCCGCCTGGATGGCCAGCTCTTCTTCGCCAACGCGGGTCTTGCGGTCGACCGCCTGAACGGGTTTCTCAACGCCATGCGACCTTCGCCCCGTGTCGTGATCTGGAACCTCGAATCGACCATCGACATCGATGTGACCGCCGCCGAGACGCTGATCCGGCTCGTGCACAACCTGCGCGACAGCGGCCGTGACCTCGTGTTCGCCCGCGTGGGATCCTCCGTTCTCGATGTGTTCAAGCGTTGCGGGCTGCTGGAGCTCCTCGGCGAGGACCATCTCTTCCTGACGGTGGACGGCGCGGTCCAGGACTGCCTGCACAGCCGGCTCGCGGTCATCGCGACGCTCGAGGCCCAGCTAGGCGAGGCCGCCGCGGCGTGCCGCCTCGCCCGCGCGGTGGCGGAGGGCAGGGTCGACTCCGACGACGCCCGCAAGAAGACCTCTGCGATGGGGCGGCGCGCCGACCACATGACGGCCGAGCTGGTCAACCGGCTCGCGGGCGTGCTCGTCGCGCCCATCGATCGCGAGGACCTCCTCCGTCTTTCGCGCTCCATCAACGACGTGATCGCGAACCTGAGCGACTTCGTGCGGGAATGGGCGCTGTACGGCGTCACGTCGGCGCGCGGCTTCCTCGGTCTGCTGGACGCCACGGCGCGCGGGATCGGCGCCCTTCAGCTGGCCGTCGAGGCGGTCGCCAGGGACCCCAAGGACCTGAAGGCCGCCTTGGCATCGAAGGAGTCCGCGAACGAGATCCGTCGCCTCTACGACGCCGAGCTGGGGCGCCTCTTCCGAGGGGATCCGACCATGGACGTCGTCAAGCAGAGAGAGCTGCTGAGGCGCCTCGATGTCGTCGGCCTACGGCTCAACGAGGCCGCCGACCGGCTGTCGGACGCGGCCATCAAGCGCTGGGCCTGAGGCCCGCGACCGGCTACGTCGAGATCGTCGCGGGCGCTCCCCCCGGCGGGTGCCCCACGATCGCGGCGTAGGCGTCGGGGTCAGTGGCGCCTTCCGTCGAGAAGACGAGGACGTTCGTGTCCGGCCCGATGCCGAACCGGCTCCGCGGCTCGGCGAACTCGGGAGCATCGCAGAGCGCGAGCAACCCGGCGAGGCCTGAGGCGCCGCTCTCGCCCGACTCGATGCCGGCGTCCGCGCGCAGGCGCAACGCCCGGCGAGCACGGTCGTCATCGACGGTGATGCAGAGCCGGAACGTGCGCTGCAGCACCGGCCAGGCGACCATCGAGAGCGTGCCGCAGTTGAGGCCCGCCATGATCGAGCTATGTGGGCCGGGGACGGTAACGATCCTGCCGGCCGCCAGCGACTCGAGCATGCAGGCCGCGTCGTCCGGCTCGACCGAGACGAGGAGGGGGTCGTTGCCGGCGACGTAGTGAGCGCCGACCGCGGCGGCCAATGCCCCGACTCCGTTCTGCACGAGAACGAGGTCCGGCTGCGGCGCGTCGAGCGCCGAGAGCTGCTCGTCGATCTCGTGCATGATCGTCGCGTAGCCGGCGACCACGGCCCTGGGCGTGCTCTCGTAGCCTGGCCAGGACGTGTCGCTCACGATGAGGCAGCGCGGGCCCGCGTCTTGCGCCGCCCGCGCGACGGCGTCGTCGTAGGGTCCGTCAACGACCTCGAGCCGTGCTCCTTCGCCGCGGATAGCGTCGATCCGCGCCGGCACCGTGCCGGCGGGCACGTAGATCGTCGCGTCCAGCCCGAGGAGCGCCGCCATGCGCGCCACGGCCCGCCCGTGGTTGCCGTCGGTGGCAGTGACCAGCTTGAGCGGGCTAAGCGACTGCGCGCGCTCGGCGAGCGCCGCCAGGGTGTCCGCCGGGGGAAGGCCGAGGAGCTCGGAGACCGCGCAGTTCACGGCCCACGACGCCCCGATGATCTTGAACGCCGGCAGGCCGAAGCAGCGCGACTGGTCCTTGACGACCAGCGATCCGACGCCCAGCTGGTGCGCCAGCTCAGGGGTGCGGACGAGCGGCGTCGGCTCGTACCCCGGCATGCTCTGGTGGAAGGCCATCGGGCTGGTCGCACGCGCGGCCTGAGCGCTCGGGGTCTGAGCCGGCAGCGCCTGGGTGGCCACGCCCGGACCCGCAGGCTCGCCTGACCCTCGCGTCGCCGGCTCGCCTGAGCCGCGCGTCGCCGCCTCGTTCACGTAGTACCGGTTCATCGCCGTGCCCCTCCGCAGAAGTCCCGCGCGGTGGCCTCGAGCACGGCCGCGGTGGTGGCCACGGACGCGAGGTCGACCCACTCGTCGGCCGTGTGCTCGCCGTGCCCGATGGGGCCGAAGGTCACGCAGGGGATGCCGGCTTCCACCAGCAGACCGGAATCGCCCCAGGCGATGTCCCCGCGGACGACCGGGCCGTGACCAAGCTTGCCGGCGGCGGCCGCCACGACCGTCGCGACGACCGGCTCGTCGGCGCTCTGCGCCAGCGGCTCGCGGGCCACGATGGTGCGCAGCTCGCCGGCGAAGCGGACGTCGGCGGCCGCTGCCGCGGCGAGAATGCCCTCCATCTCGGCCTGCGCCTGCGCCACGGTCTCGCCGGCGATCAGGCAGCGCTCGACGCCGAGGACGCAGCGCGCCGGGTAGACCGGCAGCTGGTCGCCGCCGCTGATGGTGCTCGCGTGGATGCTGCCGCGGCCGTAGCCAGCGGGAGGCCGGCTCGCAAGGCGCGTGTCGAGCGCCGCGATGCCGGCCAGCACCGGCGCCAGCAGCGCGATACCGTCCACGCCGTGCTCAGGGTCGACGCCGGCCGCCTCCACGCCGCGGCTCTCGACCTCGTACCAGGCGAAGCCGCCGTGCTCACTCACGACGTCGAGATCCGTGCACTCGACGAGCACGCAGGCGTCGGCGCGCCAGCGCTGCGTCAGCGCCATCGCCCCGGCGCTCTCCCACTCCTCGTCGATGACGCCGGCGACCAGCAGGTCGCCGGCCAGGCGCGCGCCGGACTCGACGAGCGACTCGACCGCCGCCAGCGCCGCCGCGAAGCCGCATTTCATGTCGGCGGCGCCGCGACCGTACATGCGCCCGTCCCGGACGAGGGGCTCGAAAGCGTCCGGCCCCCACGGGCCGACCACGTCGAGATGCCCCAGGAGCATCAGGCTGCGCCCGCCGCCGCGTCCGCGCAGCCGGCCGACCACGTTCGGGCGGCCGGGCAGCACCTCCCTGAGGTCGACCTCCATGCCGAGCCGCTCCATGCGCGCCGCGAGATCGGCGGCGAAGGCTCCCTCGCCCGGCCCGCCCGCGAGGCCGGGATTCGTGCTGTCGATGCGCACCATCTCGGCCAGCGCTGTCTCGAGCTTCGACATGACTTCCTCCGCGGATGTGCTCATTGCCGGCCGCAAGCGCCGGTTTCGCCATACTAGCAGGCACTTCGCGTGGTAGGGTCTCGCAAGTCACGGCCGTGGGGGCGCCGTGCACTCCGTCAGAAAGGAACCAGCATGAAGGCACGCATCAGGCTTCTGGCGGCCGCGCTGCTCGGCGCCGCTCTGCTCCTCGCCGTAGGCGCCTGCGGCGCCAGCTCGTCCTCGTCGTCCTCGCCCAGCCCCGCAGCGGCGGGCACCCAAGCCAAGGGCGGCACCCTGCTCGTCAGCTACATGGGCGAGCCCCAATACCTCGACCCGGCGGTCGACTGGGAGGGCAACGGCTGGTCGATCGAGCACACGATGTACAACACGTTGCTCACCTACGCGAGCGCCCCCGGCACCCCGGGCACGGTGCTGGTGCCGGACATGGCGACCGAGGTGCCCACCGTGGCCAACGGCGGCATCACCAACAACGGCAAGACCTACACCTTCCACCTGCGGCCGGGCATCAAGTTCGCGCCGCCGGTGAACCGTGAGGTCACGGCCGCCGACGTCAAGTACTCGATCGAGCGCATGCTGAGCGCTGCCACGCGTCCGGTCCCGCCCGGCACGAGCTTCTACATGAGCATCGTCGGCGCACCGGCGTTCAACGCCGGCAAGGTCCAGTACGTCTCCGGCGTCAAAGCCATCGGCAAGGACACGCTCGAGATCGACCTGAGCAAGCCGGACGCGACCATCCTGTACGCGCTCACGATGTCGTTCTGCGACGTCGTTCCCAAGGAGTGGGTCAAGAGCCAGGGCACCCATTTCATCCGCAACCCGCTCGGCACAGGCCCCTACATGATGGACCACTGGACAGCGGGCACGGAGCTCGTCCTCAAGCGCAATCCCAACTGGACCGACTGGCGCGGCGTGCCGCAAGCGTGGGTCGACGGGATCAAGATCCAGTTCTCGATCAACCCGCAGACCGCGCTGCTCAAGCTCAAGCGCGGCGAGAACGACGTCCTCGGCGACTACATCGCCCCGAGCGACTACGTGAACGTGACGCACGACCCGGTGTGGAGCAAGCAGGTCGCCAACGCGCCGGCCATCGCGATCGACTACCTTTTCATGAACGTGCAGATGAAGCCGTTCGACAACGTCAAGGTGCGACAGGCGGTCGCCTGGGCGATCGACCGAGACAAGCTGATCAAGCTGATCTCGGGCGCCGGCAGCAGGCTCGACCAGATCTACCCGGCGGGCCTGCCCGGCCACGTCGACGGGCCTGCCGGCGTCTTCTACGGTTACGATCCCGCCAAGGCCAAGCAGATCCTCACGGCCGCGGGCTACCCCAACGGCTTCTCGACGACGCTGTACTCGCACAACGTCGACCCGTGGCCCAAGGTCATCCAGTCGATCCAGAACGACCTCGCGCAGATCGGCATCAAGGCCCAGGTCAAGCTGATCGACCGCGCCACCTACTGGACCCTGATCAGCCTGCCCAAGAAGACCCCGATCGGCCTGCAGGACAGCTGGCAGGACTTCCCCGACCCCGCCGACTTCATCGTGCCGGGCTTCAGCAAGAGCAACGCCGTCCCCAACGGGCTGAACCCAAGCTACTGGTGGAGCCCGCAGGTGGAGAAGCAACTGGCGGTGAGCTTCAGCATGACCGACCCGGTGAAGCGCCTGGCCCTGTTCGGCACGATGCAGCAGGAGATCATGGCCGACGCCCCGGTCGTGCCTCTCTACCAGCCCAACGTGAACTCGGTGTATTCGAAGCGGACGCACGGCTTCTACCTGCACCCAGTCTGGATCTTCGACTTCCTCGACTACTCGCTGAGCAAGTAGGGCAGCGACAAGAGCCGCGCCGGCCCGGTCCGCGATAGCC
>CAIWHY010000176.1 GCA_903912585.1 uncultured Thermoleophilia bacterium
CCAATTGGGCAAGATTTCCGCCAAGTCCCTGGACCGCGAGCCTCTCTATGTGCTGGGGGCGCCCAGTGGCCCCCCTGCCGAAGCCATTCGAAAACTACGCGCCAACCTTGAGTTCTCCAATGTCGACGGCGAACTCAGGAGTTTGTTCCTTACGAGTGCTTGGCAGGGTGAGGGCAAGACCACGCTTGCATGCAACCTTTCAGTCGCGTTGGCCGAGGCGGGCTCCAAAGTGGTGCTCGTCGATGGTGACCTGCGAAGGCCGCGAGTGCACACCTACTTCGGTCTGAAGAATGCCCTTGGCGTGTCGAGTGTCCTGACCGGCAAGACAACGCTCGAGGATACCCTCAGACCGGTCCTCGTTGGCAGACGATCCGCAACGGCAGGGGACGTGAGGGGGCCAGCGCACGGACAGCACAAGTTGTCGGTCCTCACCAGTGGACTTGTGCCGCCGAACCCGGGAGAGATCATAGCCTCGAATCGCTTCAGGGAGTTGATTGCAAGACTCCAATCCGAATTCGACATCGTCATGGTCGACGCCCCGGCGCTGTTGCCCGTCGGTGACGCAGCCACGATGGCTCGCTTCGTCGACGGACTCGTCTTCCTCGTCAACCTCGACAAGGCGCGACGCTCGAGTCTTCACGCGGCCGCGTCTCAAGTCTCGCAAATGCCGTGCCGAAAGCTCGGCGTCGTCACCATCGGTAAGCTTTCGGAACTGGGCTACGGACACGGCTACTACGGCCAGTACACGCGCGGCGAGCGTGACGAACTGGCCGCCTCGCGCGTCACGGTGCTCGGTTCCGGCGAGGCCTCGTACGAATAGGCGCGGTCGGGTCCGTGAGACGGTCGCTGCGAGATCCCTGAGCCACTCGCAATCGCCGGCAACTCGGGCGAGCAGTCGAATCGCCCCCCGAGTTGCATCGGAGTCAGGCCCCAAAGGCGTCTTGTGCGGCGTGAGCTCAAAGCGGACGTTGCCCAGCCAAGATCGTGCACAGGGCCGCGCTGGGTCGCCCTCTGCGCCCCCTAGCCGCGCCCAACGGGCGCGTGACCGGTCGGTTCGGGGCGCCTGACTTGGACCTTGTACCGAAGCGGCGGAAGGTCCTGTTGGGCAACGTGAGTCTCGCGAACGGGGGCCTGGAACGACAACTCCTGCTACTGGCGATGAACCTGCCTGCCTCGTGGGACGTCCGCATGTGGACGCTCGAGGGCGGGCCATACGAGCGCGTGGTCCACGAGGCGGGTATCCCGTGGCGGTGCCGCGAACGCCGTGGCCGGTTTGATCCGACGCCGGCGCTCGATCTCTGGAGCGTCGTGAACAGGTGGCGTCCCGACTTGGTCCATGCCTGGCACTGGATGCCGGCTGCCGCTGCGGCGCCTGCGTGCAGGACCCTGGGTATTCCCTTGATCGATGGTTCGATCCGAATGGGCTCGATCCCGCGGAGTATCGGCCGGCCCAGGCGCAGCATCATGCGCTGCGCCGACCTGGTGGTCGCCAACTCGCGAGCGGGTCTTCGCGCGTGGAGCGTGTGGCCGGAGAAGGGGCGGGTCGTCTACAACGCCTTCGACGACCGCAGGATCGGCACTCACGCCTCGGAATCCCGAGGGCGTGAAGGACGCCTGACTGCCGTCATGGCCGCTCGCATGGCACCGCCAAAGGACTATCAGAGCATCCTCTCGGCGGCACGTATCCTGGAGCAGGACACGCCGGGTGCGTGGCGCTTCGTCCTGGTGGGGAACGGGCCGGATCGCGCGCGGCTCATGGAGTCGGCAGCTGACTTGATCGCGGCCGGCTCTGTGACCTTTGCCGACGGTGGCCTTGAGGCGGTTGGCGAGATCCGTGCGGCGGACGTCGGCATGCTTGTCACCGATCCCGCAGTGCTGGCAGAGGGCTGCTCTAACTCACTTCTTGAGTACATGGCCTGCGGGCTGCCGGTCGTGTGCACGGACAGTGGGGGATGCGGGGAGCTGGTCCGAGACGGGCGCGAAGGGTGCTTGGTCCCCCCCCGCGACGCCGGGGCGCTGGCCAGAAGACTGGACATGCTGAGGACGCAGCCCCAGATGCGCGCCCGCATGGGCGCTGCTGGCAAGAGGAGAGTGGCCAAGGACTTCACGATCGACCGAATGGTAGCGGAGTACGTCACCTTGTACGAAGAGGCGATCAGTCATCGGGCCCGGTAGAACGCGCGCCCTCCAGGCCGACATGGGACAGGTTGATGGCGGCATAGGCGATGGCGGATCGGAGCCGCCGGGCACTGTCGGCGTGGTAGTCGCTCGTCTTGCTCTCGCCCCGTCGGACCTGCGTGAGGCCGAAAGGTCCACCGCGCGCACGACGCCATGTGGTCAAGAACATCGACGGAGGGTGCTCGGGAGGCGAGTTCTGGGCGCTATCAGCACCTCATCCGCGGAGTGACTTCCTGTGAATCGGGAGATACGTGTGACTGGACTTCGAATCTCGTGGTCACCGGGGGTGGTGCGGGTGGGGGCGGCGCAGCCCTACTAGCTCGGAGTTATGACCTCAGCTGGAGCGGCAACGACCTTGGCGTGGTCGGGAATGTCGCGATGGACCACCGCGTTCGCCCCGATGAATACGTGGTCGCCGACGCGGATAGGGCCGACGACGACAGCACCGGCAGCAATCCCGCATTCTCTCCCGATCGTTGGCGACCCACCCCGATGCGTGCCGATGGTCACGCCTTGGGAGATGTTGCACCCGCCCCCGATCACTACCCCATGACCAATAGTGATGCCGCCAAAGTGGCCGATGTAGCAGCCTGGCCCTATCTCGGCCTCACGGTCAATGGAGATGCCGGTGAGACTCTCAACAGCCTTCCTCCACACCAGGAGACCAGGGCGCGCCAGCGGCCTGTCACCGTACTCATGGGCAACCCGGTACTGAAGCAGTGCCCACAGACCCTGGCGCGTGAGCACTGCCCGCGCGCCAGGCGCGCACTCCAACTCGCGGTAGCGCCCGATGTCATCACGGAAGTCTGAGAGCCAGCCCACTCTCCAACTCTAGCACTCTGCGGCGAGGAGGATGAGCGCGAAGGACTCGGCATCTTGTTGCGAAGGCGGCGAGGCCCTCAGGCCGTCGCTCGGCGTGGGGCCCGCTCTAGTCTCGGTCAGCAGCGCCCAACTCGTGCGTGGAAAGGCCGACGCGGCTGCGGATCCTGGCACTCCACGGACTCTGCCCCGCTCTCGCACTCGCCAGATCGCGAGAACGTGGAATTGAGTTCAGAGCAGGTTCCCGGAAGAGCCCCCCGCCTGGTCGGGGACGTTCCGGGGCCCGAGCCATCTCGTCGTGCGCCAGTCCATGTTGTGGCAGCCTGTGATCCAGGCGACACTCCCCGAGTGGCCGTTGATGATCGTGTTGCCCGCGAAGCGGCCACCGTAGACGCCCCCGATCAGGACCGGGTTCGCGCCATCGATGACGGTGATCCTTGGGGCGATGTGCGTGGCGTCCACCACGTTCTTGGAGAAGACCCAACCGCATGGGGAGGTGTCGTGCATGTTGAGGTTGAGGATCCCGTCGCGTCCTGCGTAGAACGTGTTGCCGGTGACGATCATGTCGTGGTTGCCGTTGATCTCGAAGACCCTGCCGTACCGATACCTGCTGCCGACGCCGGCGCCTTTGACGAGGTTGCCGGCCACAGTGCAGGTGCCGGCCCGGTTTGCCTTGCCATGGGTGTTGTCGTCGTAGCTGATGGCCTGGCCGGCGCTGGGCTCGAAGGTGCAGTTCGTGAGGTTGACGTTGTAGTAGGACCTCCCGCCCGTCCCGCCTTCGCTCGGGTCGGCCCGCCCGTTGCACTCGAAGCCCATACGCGGTTGGTAGGCGAAGCGGCAGTGGTCGAAGGTGATGTCGTGCATCCCGCGGCCGACGTCGAGAATCTCGACGCCGTTGCCTACACCGTCCTGGTTGGTGCCGATGATGCAATTCCTGAAGGTGATGTTGTGGCTCGCGCCCGAGATGAGGACGAGGCCGGAGCTGTCGACGAGGCCCGAACCTCTGCCCTGGAAGTCGACGTTTTCAAAGACGAGGTCGTGGGCGTTCCTCAAGTCGAGCGCGCCGAGCACGGGCGAACGAAGGACGACTAGGCGCGCCGTGCGCCGGACCACGGTGCAGCGCCCTAGATTGCGCACAGCAAGCGTGCTGACGCCGTGCCTGATCACGAAACGCTGAGCATGGCCACTGACGACATCGAACAGTCGCGTGTGCCGGACGATGTTGAATGAGAGCAACTGGCCACGGACTACGCTAGGAGCGGTGGTATTGGCGAGCGCGCCGCTCGTCGCGGATCCGGTGGTCGTGCAACCCATGATCAGGACCGCGCCTACAAACGCGAAGATGAAGGCCAACGTGATCGACTTGTAGGACAGAGACCGCACGTGACATTTCCCTTCCGACTTGGCCCCAGGTGACGCGGAGCCTGGCATCAACGGCAGTATCACCCTGTGAGCCGCACCGGCCTCACACATAGCTCCGGACGGCCGATCCGCCCTCTTGTAGGCCACGGCGTCAGAGGCTGCAGTGCAGTGCTCGGTCATAGAGACGAAGAAGCCACAAGTCACTTCGGCTTGATGGAGCTAGCCCGTTTCCGCAGAACACTCTCATATACCTGAAGCGTCGATGCAGCAATCCGGTCCCAGTCGAAGGCATCGCGTACGCGTGCGGCAGCGGCTTTGCCAAGTCTCTCGCGAAGAGCCGCATCGCGGGCCAGGTCGCCCAGGGCCACGGCGAGCGCCGCTCGATCATGCGCAGGGAACGTGATGGCCGTTGGGGGATCGCCAAGGGCCTCGCGATTGGCCGGGATGTCGCTGGCGACGATGGCGCACTGAAGCGCCATGGCCTCCAGCAGACTCAGTGAGGCTCCTTCGAGGTCGGAGGGCAGAGCGAATATCAGGGCAGAGGAATACAGCTCCTCAAGCGCTTCGCCATGGAGGTACCCCGGGAACAGGACTTGCGGCCCCGAAAGGGCGCGAAGCTTGGCGACGTAGGCGTCGGTGAAGCTCGTGTCTCCCACCAGCACCAGACGCACATCCGGCAGCGCCTGCGCGTGCGCCGCGATGAGGTCCTCGAGGCACTTCTCGGGGCTAAGACGCCCGACCGCGAGTACGTAGCTCCCCGGCGTCAGCCCAAGCCTTCTGATGAACTCGCCGGGTTCGCGGCGCCCGAGCCCACCTGGGCCGTTCGGAATATAGCGGGCTGCCCGATGATACTTCTCCCAGATGTGCTTGGTGGCCAGTTCGGACACAGCGATTATCGCATCGGCCGACCGCAGGCTGACGAATTCCGAGAAGCGCAAGAACGCCTTCGCGCCTGGCCCCCACTTGGAGCGTTCGTAGTCGAACGTGTGAAAGGTGAAGACGGTCGGCGTGAGACGTAGCAGGCGGGCAAGTGGCAGCAGTACGCCCGGACCCATCGCGTGCATGTGGAGGAGGTCGAACCCGCCGCGGGAGGCGTGGAGCAGCGACAGTGCTGTGTGGCTCAGTGCCTCCCCATATCGGCCGCCATAGGACGGAAGCGCCACGACGCGGACCCCGTCGACTGTACGCGACCGACAGCCGTATTCTCGCCGCGCATACACAGTCACGTCCACACCAAGGCGCGACAGCCGTGGATACAACTCCTCCACATGCCGCTCGATGCCACCCGGCACACCGGGCATCCCTCGCGAACCCACGACGGCAACTCGCATCAGGTGACGGGGGGCGCGACAGATGTCTGAAAGTTGAGCGCGGACGAGTAGACCGCCAGCAGGCCGGCGGTGTGCGTCTGCGGGTCAAAAGTGCCTTCGACGCGAGCACGAGCCGACCGGCCAAGCCTGTCGGCGAGACCCGCATCATCCGCCAGCACCCGCAGCGCCGCCGCCAGTTCAAGGTCGTCGCCAGGCCGCACCAGGATCCCATCAACGCCGTCGCGCAGCTGTTCCGGGATCCCGCCCATGCGAGTGGCGATGACTGGCCGCCCGACCGCCATGGGCTCCAGCACCGCCATGGGGGCGTTCTCGGCCCATTCTGACGGGACAACCGCCGCCCTGCAGCCGGCGAGGAGATGGTCGATCTCCTCGCCGGGCAGCCGTCCCAGGAAGCTGACGTTGGGGGGCGCCTGTGCTGCAAGCGTATCTCCGAGCGGCCCTTCTCCTGCCACAAGAAGTGGTACGTGCGCCCGCTCAGCGGCGCGCAAGAGCGTGATCAGTCCCTTTTCGCGGGAGAGACGGCCCGCATAGACAAAGGCTTCGCCAGGCGAGCGGTCAGCCTCGAGCACGGCCACAGGGATGGCATTCGGCACCACATGGATGGGCCGACGGCGCACTCCGCCAGCTGCCATTGTCGTCGCGAGGTAGCGACTCGGCGAGATGAAAGCTTCCACGAGAGACTCGACCCTGACCACCCATCGTCGCCACAGAAGCTCCGCCGCGGCCAGAGCGCTTTTGGCGCTGCTGCGCTGGACACACCGATGGAGGGCGCACGGAAGCACGTTGAAGCGACCACAACGTACTGGGTCGCATGCCACCGCGCCAGCAAGCAGCAGGTCATCAGCGGGGCAGATGGGATGGTAGTCGTGCAAGGACTGCACGACCGGAATCCCAGCCTCCCGTGCCACGTGAAGGATCGACGGCGAGATCTGGCGGTGTATTCCATGAACATGGATGATGGCCGGCCTGAAGTCGCGCAACAGCCGCTTGAATCGCCGCGCGGCCTCCTCATTCCAGAACATGCGCCGCGCGGCGACGACCTTGTCCTTGGGCACTAGAGCGGTGTGCACACCTAACTCGAGGTAGGGCACGAAGTAGTCAGACCAGGGAGACTGGTCATTCTCGGGATGATCGGCAGAGAAGTGGCCTACCTCGTGACCTGCGTCCTCCAGCCACCTGATCTCGTCGAACATCACACGCTCAAGACCAGCGCGCCGATACCAGAACTTGTTTACCATGAGAACGCGCAGTGCGACCATCCTTCGTGCTCAGGAGGCGGATGACTTGGACGCCCTCAACATAACATCAATCACCGGGTGCGCGGCCTGATGCCGGCCGCGCCGCGGTTGCGATAGGAGACTGACCGCTGTGGTGGACGAAGCGAAGGACGATGCACGCCGCATGACGGTCGCTCTGGCCGTGAGGACAATGTCCCCCCCTGCCTGGGTGAAAGCTGTTGCGGACAGGCTGTCCGGCATGCCCTCTGTGGATCTGTCGCTCTACGTCGTTGCCGCGCGGCCGCCTTCCCGTAGCGGTGGGACCGAGCGGCCTGCTGGTCGCTTCTGGCGCGCATTCGTTGGACTTGACCGGTTGCTTCGCCGTTGGGTCTACAGGGCCGCACCCGACCCTAGGGCTGTCGCCGATCTTGGTCATCTTGGCCTTCGCGATGCTTCCGCGCTGCCCGGCGACCTTGACCTCATAGTCGACCTGTCTGGAGGGGCTGTCCGCGACGTCCTCCCGGCTGCAGGCAGGCCGCCGATCGTGTGGTTCGATCATGACGGTCACGAATCATGGACAACAGCTTCGTCCGGGTATTCGGAAGTAGTCCACGGAGCGGGTGTCACCCGCTGTCGCCTTCTTTGCCTCCCTCCGGGGGCGTCACGCCCAAGCGTTCTTCGGACGGGCCTGCTGGCCACGCACCCCTTGTTCGTTGCCGAGAATCGGATGCAGCTACTCTGGAAGAGCATCCCCCTGCTCATCCAGGAGGTAGGGGAGTTCGGGAACCTTGCTGCCTTTCCATGTGAGGAGGCTGAGCTCAGCGAACGTTCGAACGCCACTGACTTCTATTCAGAGCAGCGCCCCATCGGGGTCGTCTCCGTCGTCGGCCATGTCGTTCGTTGCGTGCGCTTCGTTGCGCGTCGCGTCTTGCGGGCGGAACAATGGTTCCTGTTGACGTCGTCCAGACCGAGAGGAGCTGGCGACGGTATCGCTGCATCCGCCTTTCCCCAAGACCTGGGTGGGCTGCACCCGATGGATGTACTCGCCCCGGGGAGGGACAGGTACTGGGCAGACCCTCATGTGGTGCCGGGTAGTCAGGGGCTGCTCGTCCTTGTCGAGGAGTACATCTACAAGAATCGACGCGGTCGTATTGCCATGCTTCGGCTCACCGAGACCGGACAGGTCGCTGAGGTTCGGACGGTGCTGGAGTTGGAGTGCCATCTGTCCTATCCATCCGTCTTCGAGTTCTCAAAGGCCCTGTACATGGTTCCCGAGTCCAGAGAGCTTGGCCGGGTGGATGCGTACAAGTGCACGAGCTACCCCTGGGGCTGGGAATATGCCGCCACGCTTCTCCACGATGTCCGTGCGTGCGACAGCTCGATTGTGCAGTATCAGGCTCGCTGGTGTCTCTTCACGACCATCAGCGAACACGAGTGGCTGACCCCTCGTGACAGTCTCCATCTGTTCTTCGCGGAGGATCCACTCCATGGACCGTGGAGGCCACATCCCCAGAATCCGATCGCGTGCAGCGCGTACAACTCCAGGCCGGCCGGCCAGCCCTTTGTGTCCGGCGGGCGGCTCTACCGCCCGAGCCAAGACTGCTCCAAAGGCTACGGCTATGGCGTCCGCCTCATGGAGGTCACCACCATGACGGAAGAGCGTTTTGAGGAAAGAGAGGTTGCGTTTCTCGAACCGACATGGCCTGAGTCGGCGGTGGCCACTCACACGCTCGCGCTCGATGAGCACCGCGTCGTCGTCGACGTGATGCGGTGGCTGCCGCGTCTCAACCCTGCCTTCCTGGGGAAGATTGGAGACTGGCTGGGGAGCCGGTCCCGCGAATGAGCGGGCTGTCGGGGCGCTGTCGCAACATGCAGTGCCGGCGTGGCGCGGTCGCTCGCTGATCGGCAGGGATCGCTCATCGTCGGCCTGTCCGCTCGAGGCCAGCTTGTCAGATGGTGGATTCGCGGCGGCTGGATTCTGGCTGGAGCAGTCCCGCAGCTCCCGTGAGAGGGCTCGCGCACCCCTCCTCGGCTGCCGGCGAACGCAGTAGACTGGTCGCCAGAATGGTTGGCGACGCCTTGGAGTGCCGTGGCGCAGACATCGCGCGGTGCTCCGACAGCCGAAAGGACGTAGATGAGTAAAGTGTTCGACGGCCGCACGCTCCTGATTACCGGCGGCACCGGCACCTTCGGCAACGCGGTCGTCCGTCGCATGCTCGGGTGTGACCTGGCCGAGATACGCATCTTTAGCCGCGACGAGAAGAAGCAGTACGACATGCGGATCGAGTACCACGAGCCGCGGCTCAAGTTCTACATCGGTGACGTGCGCGACCGGGACAGCCTGCGCGATGCGCTCGAGGGCGTGGACTACGTGTTTCACGCCGCGGCCCTCAAGCAGATCCCTTCGTGCGAGTTCTATCCGCTTCAGGCGCTGATGACCAACTCCCTGGGCACGGAGAATGTGATGAACGCCGCTCTCGCGGCGGGCGTCAAGCGCATGGTCGTGTTGTCCACCGACAAGGCCGCCTACCCCATCAATGCCATGGGCATCTCCAAAGCGATGATGGAACGGCTCGCGGGAGCCAAGAGCCGCGTCGCTGCGGCGCGGGGACTGACGATCTGCATCACGCGGTACGGCAACGTCATGGGCAGCCGCGGCTCGGTGATCCCGTTGTTTGCCGAGCAACTGCGGGCCGGCGGGCCGCTGACTGTGACGGATCCGCGCATGACACGCTTCATGATGACCGCCGACGACGCCGTGGAGCTCGTGTTGTTCGCGTTCGAACATGGTGAGCCGGGAGACCTGTTCGTGCAGAAGGCGCCGGCGTCCACGATCGAGAGTCTCGTTGCTGCGATGAAAGGCCTTTATGCGGCGGACAACCCGGTGCGCGTCGTAGGTCCTCGCCACGGGGAGAAGCTGTACGAGACGCTGCTCACGCGCGAGGAGATGCTGCGCGCTCAGGACATGGGGGGCTACTTCCGCGTCTCGCCGGATGATCGCGACCTCAACTACGACCTCTACTTCACGGAGGGAGCGCCCGAGGCCACGCTGCTCGACGACTACCACTCTCACAACACCGAGCGGCTCGACGTGGAGGGCACCCGCGAGATCCTTCTGAGGGTCCCGGAAGTGCGCGCCGACCTGGGGCTTCCGCCGCTCGACGGCCCCTCCTGAGTGCGGCGCGTAGTCGTCACCGGCGCGCGCGGCTTCATCGGC
>CAIWHY010000177.1 GCA_903912585.1 uncultured Thermoleophilia bacterium
GATCTGGCCGAAGTGGATGTTGAAGCCGTGCGCGAACATGAGCGTAGCGCCGTCCTTGAGATTCGGGCCCACGTCGTTCTTGTACACGACCGCCTGCGTCTGGTCGGGCACGAGCATCATCACGACGTCGGCGCGCTTGGTGGCCTCGGCCGCCGTGAGCACCTCGAAGCCGGCCTTCTCGGCGCGGTCGCCGTTGGGCGTGCCCTTGAGCTCGCTCACGACCACGGTGACGCCGCTGTCGCGGAGGTTCTGGGCGTGTGCATGGCCCTGGCTGCCGAAGCCGATGATCGCCACGGTCTTGCTCTTGATCAGGCTGAGGTCTGCGTCTTTGTCGTAGTACATGCTGTGTCTCCTCCTCTGGACGGCCGGTCGGGCCGAGGGTAGTCCGAAGCCTGAACTTTACTAAGTCGCGCCGCGTGCGGCAACGTGGCCTACCGCCGACGCGAGCCGTCCGCGAGCCGGGCTACGGACTGCTTCCGGCGAGAAGGTCGATCCTCTCCCCGGTCTTGAGCTGCAGGACCAGCATCGTGAGATGCCAGTCGCCCATGGACCTGGTCGCGCTTGCGTAAAGCGTGCCGCCGCCGTCGGGACCCGAGATGGGAATCGCCAGGTCGGCAACGCCGGAAGAGCCGCCGGCCTCGACGTTCCCCGTCGGCAACCAGCCGTCCTTGATGGGCGTGCCGAGCGCCCGCAGCGCGGCGGGGTTCGCCCGCACCGCCGCCAGCGCTTCCTGGTAGCCGCCGGACGTCTTCATCGTGTGCAGGAAGAAGGACGCAAAGAAGTAGATCGCGACGAGGGGCAGGGCGGCCAACACGACGCCGACCAAGCCGGCCACGACGATGACCGGGACGACCCACTTCCAGTTGCGGCTCCACCAGTTGGGGCCTGGCGGCTGGCTCGCGTGACCTTCCATCCCTGCTACCCGAGGCAGACGAACACCTTGGCGTTACAATGAGCGCTGCAGTGAGCGCAGCATCTTGAGACCACTCTTGAGCTTCGGATTGGCCAGCGCGACAGCGTCTCCCGCCTGCTTGTTGTACGCCCTCGCCTTTGCGAGGTCGGGCGGGTCTTTGGCAAGCTCCCCGGCTACCTCGCCGAGGTGCTTGTACGCCACGAGGATCAGTCCAGCTCCCGTGTGGATCGTGTTCGTCGCCCTCCTCAAGGTCCGCTTGTCGTCGTCGTCCCGGAACCAGGGAAGACTGTCGGTGCGCACGACGTCGGCCATGTCCTGCAGTTGCTTGGGCAGGATCTTGGAGGTCAGGATCTGATCGGCGACCCGCTGTGCCTGTTCCTCCACCCGAAGCAGCGCATCATGGTCGACCGGGGAGCTGCTCAGAAGTGCCTCGATGTTCCCGGCGATCTCGGCGACGTCCTCTGCACTGCCGTTGAAGGCCCGCCGGTCATTCGTGAGGGTGGTAGCGATGGTGTTGACCTAGGCCCGGTAGGCCTTGGCGTGATTCTCGGCGACAGCCTGCGCCGGCCCTGGGAAGAGAACACCGGCCGCCAGCGCGATCAGGATGAGCAAGATCCCGACGCCGCCTGCCCAGCGAGCCGGTCCGATGGTTTGCCGATCGGTCATGGTCCCCTCCAGTCCATGCGCACTTGCGGCGGGTCCGCCGGTTGCGCCGGCGCCCCAGGGTGCGGCCCCTCCAAGCGGCCGTACCACCTTCCGAGTATGTGCGGATCTCGCGCCGGGTCAAGAGGTATCGGCGTCCGCCGGCCGCGACCGGTGGCGAGCGAAGGCTCGCGCAGGGACGAGGACGACCCATTCCCAGCTGCGACTCCACCAGCTCCGCCCTGGCTGCGCGTCCATCATGGCTCGCTCCTCGGTGCCGGCCAAGGCCAGGTTCGGCAAGGCAGCGGCCCCCATAGGGGCGATCACTCAGGCCTGAGCCAGTTCGACGGAGGGATGAAGCGGGCGGGCCTCAGCCCCTCCCGCGCGCCATCGCGATGGTGCCGGTGCGCACCACCTCGAGGATCCCCAGCGGCTGCAGCAGATCGAGCAGCGCCTCGACCTTGTCGGTCGGTCAGATCCGTCCGCGGGCGATTCGCTTCGACACGTCGGCGACGAGCGCGACGCGCGAGCGGCGTGCCCCCTTCTCGAACGCCGGCAGCCGCCAGCGCCGATACTTCGCGCGCCCGTACTCCGCCAGAGCGCGATCGTTGTGCGCATGCCAGTGGACGGCGTCGAGCCCCCGATCCATCTGCGCCTCGCGGGACAGGAACGCGCCAAGACACTCCGCCAGCGACCCGTAGAGCACGGCCGAGTGGATGCCGCAGCCGCGTGCCGCCATGAGCGATCGCGAGTCCAGAACGACGTCACTCGAGGTCGTGAGCACCACGCCCTCGCATTCTGCCCCCTCAGCCTGCGCCCTCAGCGCATCAGCCAAGGGACCGGCCGAGCCGTCGCGCAGGAACGACTCCCATTCGGGCCGGATGCAGGCGAGGTCGACGCCGTCACATCGATCGATCTCGTGATGGATGAGGCCGAGGTCCTCCGCGAGCCACGCTCCCAAGGTGCTCTTCCCGGCGCCGGAAAGCCCGAGCACAAGGAGCACGGGGGGCGGAGCAAGCCCGGTCAAGTCTTCCGGGCCGTCCGCGCGCCGGGAGGATCCTGGGCCCGCTGCGCGAGAGAAGCGCCAGGCGAGCCGTGGCGCGGGGCCCAAGTTCCACCACCGCTCACACGCCTCACGCGGGCCTCAGCCCCTCCCGCGCGCCATCGCGATGGTGCCGGTGCGCACCACCTCGAGGATCCCCAGCGGCTGCAGCAGCTCGAGCAGCGCCTCGACCTTGTCGGTGGTCCCGACCACGCGCAGCGTGAGCGCGCGCCGGTCGACGTCGACGATCTTGGCCTTGAAGATCTCCGCGATCTGCAGGGCCTCGGAGCGCTTGTCGCCGTCGCCTGCCACCTTGACGAGGAGTAGCTCGGCGGAGACGGCGTTGTCCGGCCCGAGGTCGCGGATCTTGAGCACGTTGATGAGCTTGTGCAGCTGCTTGGTGACCTGGTCGACGGGGTGCTCGTCGCCGTCGATGACGATCGTGATGCGCGAGAGGCGCGGGTCCTCGCTCAGGCCGACGGCGAGGCTCTCGATGTTGAACCCGCGGCGCGCGAAGAGCCCGGCGACGCGCGTGAGCACGCCGGGCTTGTTCTCGACCAGGATGGAGAGGGTGTGCTTCATGGCTTGCTCCCCTTGCTGCCCGGGCCGCCGATCATCTCGGTGATCTCCTGACCGGCCGGGACCATCGGGTAGACGTTCTCCTCGGCGGACGTCCGGAAGTCGATCACCGCCGGCCGGCCGCAGTCGATGGCTGCGCGCAGGGCCGGCTCGATCTCGTCCTTCTCGGTCACGGTGATCCCCACGGCGCCGAACGCCTCCGCGAGCAGCTTGAAGTCAGGCTGCACCTCGACACACGTGAACGAGTAGCGCTTGTTCCAGAAGAGGTCCTGCCACTGCCGGACCATGCCGAGGTAGCCGTTGTTGAGGATGCAGACCACGACGGGCACGTCGTAGCTCACGGCCGTCGCCAGCTCCTGCATCGTCATCTGAAAGCCGCCGTCGCCGCTGATGTCGACGACGGTCTTGTCGGGATTGCCGATCTTGGCGCCGATGCTCGCCGGCAGGCC
>CAIWHY010000178.1 GCA_903912585.1 uncultured Thermoleophilia bacterium
CCCGGCGGATCCGGAAGAGCTCGTGCGCGCGGCGCGCAGCCGCGTGGCGCGCCTGCGGCCGGCGCGCGAAGGGCCGGGCTCGGTCGTGCGGCTCGAAGAGTCGCGCGACGGGCTGCCCGGCCCAGATGCGCCGGCGGTCCTCGGCCTCGACCTCGGCTCCACCGGCTCCAAGGCCGCGCTGCTCGACCTCGCCTCCGGCGCCGTCCTCGCCAGCATCTACCGGCGCACCGAGGGCAACCCCGTCGAGGCGGCGCAGGCGCTGGTCGCCGAGGTGGCGCAGATGCTGCCCAACCCGGTCGTCGCCGTGGGCGTCACCGGCTCCGGGCGCGACGCGGCGGCGACCGTCTTTCGCGCCGCGTATCCGTCGCTCGACGGGCGCCTCACCGTGCAGAACGAGATCGTGGCGCACGCGATGGCGGCCGCCCGCCTGGACCCGGACGGAGGCCGCAGCCTCTCGATCGTCGAGATCGGCGGCCAGGACGCCAAGTTCATCAACGTCGAGGGCGGCCGCGTGGTGGATGCCGACATGAACCGCGTGTGCAGCGCCGGCACGGGCTCGTTCCTCGAGGAGCAGGCGATCGCGCACGGCGTCGACGACATCGCCGAGTTCGGGCTGCTGGCCGCGCAGAGCGACGGGCCACCGGACCTCGGCCAGACCTGCACCGTGTTTGTCGCCGACGTCGCGGCCGAGGCGCTCAGTGACGGCTATACGCGCGAGGACATCTTCGCCGGCCTGCAGCACTCGGTGGTGCGCAACTACCGCAGCCGGGTGATGGGCCAGCGGCGCCTGCTCGGCCGCGTCTTCTTCCAGGGCAAGCCGGCGACCGACCCGTCTCTGGCGCGGACCCTCGCCGCCGTGCTCGAACGCGAGGTCTACGTGCCGGCCGACCCGGGCGCGATGGGCGCCGTCGGCATCGCGCTGCTCGCCGGGGAGGCGATCCGCGCCACGCCGGCCGGCGGCCGGACTCCCGGGGCGCGCGCGGCCGCGGCGCTCGCTCCGCCTCCTGAGGCCATCGACCTCTCCCGCGTACTCGAGGCGCGCGTCGCCGGCCGCCGTGAGTTCCAGTGCAAGGATCGCGACTGCCTGAACCTGTGCCGCCTCGAGCTCGCCGAGATCGACGTCGCCGGCGAGCGCGAGAAGATCGTCAGTGGCGGCCAGTGCCCCAAGTACGACGCCGTCTCGGTCGCCGGGGAGAAACTGCCCAAGGACGCGCCCAACCCATACCGCGAGCGGGACGGACTGCTGGAGATGCTGCTCGACGAGGAGCGCGGGGCGGACGACGCCGCGCCCGAGAAGGCGCCGATCCGAGCCGGCGGCGTGCCTCAGTCGACAGCCGCGCTCACCGTCGGCCTGCCGTACTGCCACTACCTCATCGACACGATGCCCTTCTTCCACACGCTGCTGCGCCGGCTTGGCTACTCGGTCGATGTGCTGCGGCCCGGCGCGGACACGCTCGCCGAGGGCGACCGGCGCTGCGCGGCGCCGGGCGCCTGCGCGCCGGTCAAGCTGCTTCACGGGCTCGCCGGCGCCGATGTGGACGTGTTCTTCGCGCCGCTCTTCGTGCACCTGCCGCTGCCCAACGCCGGCGACGTCACCTACACGTGCCCGATGGCCCAGGGCGCGCCGGACATGGCGGCGCGCGCCCTCGACGTGGAAGGCTCGCGCACGCGCGTGCTGCGCCCGGTGCTGTTCGACCAGGAAGGCGACGGCTTTGCGGCGG
>CAIWHY010000179.1 GCA_903912585.1 uncultured Thermoleophilia bacterium
ATCATAGCCGCTCGCCGCACCTTGTGTAAAGCGGCACAAGCGGCCCGGGTTGGCTGCCGGGCGGATGCCGGGCCGGCCGGCGGCCGATGCCGGGCCGGCCGCGCGGACGGCGCCCGCCGGTGCCGGCGCTACAGCTCGACGCCGGCGCCGAACGAGAGGACGCAGCGCTCGACGAGCTGGTCGAGCTGGCTCTCGTCGAGCGGCTCGTCGAGCGTGAGCGCCATCACGGACTCGCGCTCCCCGGTGCCGCGGCCGACCGACATGTGGGCGATGTTCACGCCCCACACTCCGAGCATCGTGCCGACGGCACCGCCGACGCCGGGAGCGTCGACGTAGCGCAGGAACAGCATGTGCGGCGCGGGATCGATGTCGATGTCCTCGCCGAACACGCGCACGAGCCGCGACTTGTGCTCGGGGCCGAGCGAGGTCCCGGACACAGTGACGGGTCCGCGCGGCCCGGTGGCCGAGACCGTGATCAGGCGCGGGAAGTCGGGCAGCTCGGACTGCGTCGTCTCGCTGGCCGTCAGCCCGCGCGCCTCGGCCAGCGAAGCGGCGTTTACGTAATTGACCGAGCCCTCGCCCTGGCCGGCGAGCACGCCCTCGAGCACGCCGAGCGTGAGGATGCGGGTGTCGAAGTAGGCGAAGCTGCCGCCGTAGGTGATGTCGAGCTCCGTCACAGCGCCGCCGCCGAGGCCGACGACCAGCCGGCCGAGCTGGGCGCAGAGGCCGAGGTACGGCATGAGCTCGGCGGCGTCGTCGACCAGCGTGAGCGGGACGTTGACGGCGTTGCTCGCGAACTCGCCGCGAAGCACCGCCGCGACCTGCCCGGCGATCATCAGGCCGGCGCGCAGCCGCGCGTCGACGGTGGACTCTTCGAGATGTGGTGCGAGGATGACGCCCGCGCGCGCGATCAGCGGGTCGCCTGCGTCCAGGTCGCCCTGCCGCACCGTCAGCGCCGACGCCGCCACCTTGCCGCTCGCGATGGCGCGCACCCACGCCGCCGGGTCGACGACGCCCGCCGGCGCCAGGCTGACGAGGCGCACGCCCTGTTTCATCTGCGCGAGCTCGCGCTCGCCGACGAGCCCTGGCGTCGCCTCGGCGCCGGCCTCGGGCAGATCCACCACGATGAAGTCGGCTTCCGCATAGATGCGGCCGGAATCGTCGAGGACATCCATGCCCAGAGCCAGCGCTCCCTCGGTGAGCAGCGCCGCGACCTGGCCGGGCCCGACGATGCCGAGCGTGCGGCCACGCACCTCGACGCTCGACTGTGCCCACTTCGCCGGCGCCCAGGTGCCGGCGCGCAGGTCGGCCTGCGAGGCCGCCGCGTCGCCGGCGCAGGCCAGCACCAGCGCCAGCGCCTGTTCGGCGGCGGAGATCGCGTTGCTCTGCGGCGTCGTGGCCACGACGATGCCGCGCCTGGTGGCCTCGGCGATGTCGATGTTGGCGACGCTCGCGCCCGTGCGCCCCACGACCTGCAGGTCGCCGCCGGCGCGCAGGAGCTCCGCGCTCACGGCGTGCGCCGGGCCGGCGATCAGGCCGTGGCAGCCGGGGATCCGGCGCAGCAGCTCGTCCGCGTCCCAGCCGGCGCCGGTCTCGACCTGGATGCCGTCGCCGCGGAGGAGCTCGAGGCCCTCGGGAGCGAGCTCCTCGAGCACGATGACTCTCTTGTTCTCGCTCATCTCACGCTCCCCGAGAAAGGCGGCCCCGTCGCGACCGGGCGGACTCCCGCAAGGCTAGTCCACCGCCCCGGTCGCCGTCCAGCTTGCGAGTGCCACCTGATCGGGCGTCCCCGCGCTGCCCGGCGCGCCCTCAGCCGTGGGCGATCTCGTCGAGGACGTCGGCGAACCCGGTGAGCTCGGTGCGCAGTCGCACGGCCACGGCGCGGCAGTCGCCGTTGCTCACAGGGCGACGCCTTCGGCCTGGATGGCGGCGCGCAGGCCGGAGGGACAGGCGCCCAGATCGACGAGGTCGAACTCGAAGTCGCCAAACAGCGTCAGGAGGCGGCCCAGGGCGGCGAAGTGCTCGCTGGGCCGGAGCCCCTCGGCGGCGAGGTCGATGTCTGAGCGCTCGCCGAAGTGCGTGCCCTCGGCGAGCGACCCGAACACGAGCACGCGCGTGGCGCCGTAGCGCGCGCGCAACAGGTCCGCGGCCTGGCGGGCCAGCGCCCAGCCCGCATCGCGGCGCTCGGCGCGGCGCCTGTCGGCTGCGGCCGCGCGGCGGCGCATGGCCTGCCGATAGACGTCGAGCTGCTCGGGTGTCAGGGTCGAAGTCATGGGGTGAGTAGAGCGCCGGTGCAGGGCTCGGGGCGGCGTCCGGCGCGCGAACGCGGCGCTCAGTCCGGCGCCGGCGGTGCCTCGAGGAAGCGCACGCCGGGCAGGCCGCGGAAGTGCTCGTCGTGGGTCCACACCTCTGCCCCGTGCGCCTGCGCGGTGGCGTAGACGACGCTGTCGGCGAGCGGCAGCCTGAATGCCTGGCCAGCGCGGGCGGCGCCGATCGCAAGCTCCGCGTCGAGGGCGACGACCCGGGCTTGCTGCATGACGCCGGAGCCGACCAGGGCGGCCGGCTCGCCGGCCTCGCGCGCGAGCAGGCGAAAGACCTCGGTGAGGCAGACCGCCGGCACGAGCATCTCGCCGGGATCCTGCATGGCTGCCCCGTAGAGCTCGCCGTGGGGCGACCCGGCGAAGCGCTCGACCCAGCCGCACGAGTCGACGACGATCACACGCGATCCTCGTCGTCGCGCTCGAGGGTGGTGTCGATGCCGGGGAACATGCCGAACGCCTCACTGAGGGGGCGCACCGGGACCGCCACCACGTGCCCGTCCAGCGCCATGACCTGCATCGCCTGTCCGGGCTTGAGCCCGAGGGCATCGCGGACATCTTCGGGGATCACGATCTGGTACTTGCTGGAGAGCTTGACCTGGGTCATCGGCGGCCTCGCAGTAACGGTATCGTTAGTGAATACGTTGAACGATACCATTATCGACCACCTCCAGAGCGTTGGCGCGCGTTCACCGACGCGCTGCGTCACCGACGCTAGGCGGCCGGCTCAGGGACGGGCAAGGTGGACCAACAGGCGCCGAGCTGGACGTTGGCGGCCGAGTGAAGCACGCTGGTGAGGGTCGTCCTCAGTGCGCCAGCGGCACAAGTGCGAGGTCGGTCTGCGGGAAGTCGCCGCCGACGCAGAGGAGCGGCCGGCCGGAGAGCTTGGCAACGGCGTAGGTGAGGCAGTCGCCGAAGTTGAGGCCGGCCGGGTGGCGGCCCTTGCCGTAGCGCGCGAACGCCGCCCCCGCCTGGCGCCAGTGCTCGTCGCCGAACGGGATGCCGTGGACGTCGAACTCGACGAGAAAGCCGTTCAGGTCCGCCAGCCCCTGCGGACCGAGCTTGGCCTGCAGCACCAGCGCCGCTTCGGCCAGGGTGGGAGCGCCGACCGCCGAAGGCGCAGCGGCCAACAAAGCTCGCGTGAGCGCAGCCGCCTCGGCTTGGCCGAGGAGGACCGCGACGATGGCGGACGTGTCGAGGATCATACGCCGTCGGGTCCGTAGCCGAGGATCTCGTCGTCGGCGTGGGGATCGTGGGGGCGCCCGCGCAGCTCCGCCGGCACGTGCGGCCACACCTCCGTCTCCAGCCACTCCAGGGCCGCCGCGGCGCGCGCCTGTGGGTCGATGCCGCTCGTGAGACGCCGGCGCCGCTCCTCGAGCGCGACCTTGACCGCCTGCGTCTTGGACTCGCCGGTGAGCTGCGCGAGCTCGGTCGCCAGCCTCTCGACCTCCGCGTTCTTGATGGTGAGCGCCACCTTCATCTCCCGGTCAGTATGGCCATGCTGCCATGGTACCTATGGGTGGACATGCAGTAAACAAGGATGACGTTGAGGAGTGCGGCACGGTGACAACGGCGACGATCGAGGGCGCCCCGAAGGGGCGTGCGAGAGGCACGGAGTGCCGGGTCAGCCCGCCGGCGGCGGTGCCTCGACAAAGCGCACGCCGGGGAGGCCGCGGAAGTGCTCGTCGTGGGTCCAGAGCTTCCTGGCGCGGCGGGCGGCCAGTGAAGACCGAGACACGCTGGTGTTGAAGGGAGGCGTGCTGCTCGCCGTGTTCGGAGCGCTTCACGCGACGCTCGACTCACCCACCTTGTGCACGCAGGCGATCTGCCCTGAGGTGAGCTCACCGTGGAGCTCTTGGAGGTTCTTCTTGAGCTCATCCATGGTCTCGCCCTGGGTGCGATAGTCCGGGTACTCCCCGAGCCAGCCCACAAACAGCTCGCCCTTTTGGGAGTAGATGGATCGCTTGGTCTCCTAGATGCCCCTTCATCGGTTCCGCCGGGGCGCGGGACTCGCTCGTCACGGCAGAGCCTGAGACGACGCGTTGGCAGCGGAGGACGGGTCTACTATACCCTCGCCTGCTTGGCTTCCCCCCCCGGGGCTTGCCGTCCACCGTGAAGACCCGCGTGCTCAGCCCGGATCCGCCGACGCGGTGAGGGTTCGTCCTGCAATCCAGCGTCGGCGACGCTGACCGTGGACGCAATCTAGCTCCCGATGCCGTTCGGGGTCGCGCCGCGTCTCTTCGTCCCGGCGCCGAGCGTGACCGACGCCCCGGTCAAGTGAAGGGTCGCAGTGCGCGCGCAGATGGAGTTGACCCGCTCTTGTGGACACCTGACGATTGGGGGCCTTCGCGCTCAGCTCGATCCCGGCCAGGCTCGTGAGGCGGGACCGGTCGCGCAGGGCGGCGCGAGGCCGCACGAAGAGCGGGGCGGCCGGGGCGCCTTTCGGCGCCGGCGGCCGCCTCGATGCCGAGCTGCGTGGGCGGCGCCGGGGGTAACCGATCACCCGGCCGCGTAGATGACGACAAACCCGGTCACACTGTCGGTGGTGGCCGTCACCGTCGCGGTTCCAGAGCCTGGGGTGTAGACGACCGTGGCGATGCCGCTCGCATCGGTGGTCGTGGTGGCGCTGGAGAACCCACCGGCTCCGGCGCCCAAGCTCCAAGCGACGTCCTTGCCCGCAGTGGCGACAGCGTTGCCGGCTGCGTCCGCGAGCTGGGCGCTGATCGTCCACTTGCCTCCGGTGTACGGGCTCGAGGTAACGATGTACTGCGCGGCCACGCCGGCCGGGCCGGCTACGAAGGAGCGGACGGCGCGCACAGAGGCGTGGGTGTAGATCTTGTCGTTGAAGCTCTGGCGGCCGTCCAGGAACCACTCGAAGTACGCATAGCCCGCAGGGCTGCTGGTCACCTCGGACGAGCTCCAGTAGGGAATGCTGCCCGAGTGCTGGAAGTTGTCGCCGATCAGGGCCTGGCTGATGTACAGCTTGTTCAGCTCCTCCAGGCTGGGCAGGTACCAGTCGTGGTAAGTGCCGTCAGTGTAGGCGCGTGCCATGCCGGCCGCGTAGGCGTTGGACGTCGCATTGTACGACCCGTTCTGGGCAATTATGGCATCCGTGTTGGCCGCACCAGTGCCGAGCGCGGTACTCGTCCCTACCGCCGTGTCCTGGTTGGGGCTGACAGCCCATAGGATCCCTGAGACGGGACCAACGGGGGTTTGGTCAGCCGCGGCGGCGATCAAGCCCTTCTGCACGCTCGCACTGTAGCCAGTGTCGATCGGCTGAAGGATATAGGCGACCTTGCCGCCGCCGTAGGTGTCGCCGATCACGAGGGGCGCCTTCGTCACCGTGACCGTGTAGTTCTGCGTCGAGGCGTCGGCGGCGGTCACCGTGTAGGTGACGGGGCTGGTGAAGTCATGGGCGGCGATGGTGCCACTCGTCTGCGGTGTGGAGGCCACCGAGACCACCGCTCCGCTCGTCGTGAAGCTCGCCACCAGATCGGTGACCGCGGTGTTTTGGGGAACGGTGACGGCGATGTTGGTCCCGGCGATGACGCCGGTCGCGGCCGGGGACGCGAAGCTGAAGGCGCTGATCGCCTTGGCCGAGTTGGCCGGGAAGGAGCGGACAGGGCGCACATGGTGCGCGGAATCCTTGAAGCCCTCCATGCTGCCTCCGAAGCTCAGGTCCCATGCGTGGGTCGCGTCGGACTGGGAGGAACTCCAGTAGGTGTCGGACGCGAAACCATCGATCGCCGCCCGGTTGAGGTACAACTTATTCAGCTCATCCTCGCTGGGCAAGTACCAGTCGCTGTACTCGCCTCCGCGGTACGCCCGCGCCTGAGCTGCCGCGTAGGTGCTGCTGCCGCTGCCGTTCTGGAGGATGATCTTGGTCGTGTTCGCCGAGCCGGTCCCAAGGGCGGTGTTTGTCCCTCCCGGTACGGCCGCGAGCTGGTTGGCCACGACGGCCCATTGGATCCCGTCGAGGTCATAGTCAGCGGTGGCGGCGATAAGGCCGCGTTTTGTCCCATCTGTGGCGAAGGTGTAGCCCGGGTCGCCGGGCTGAAGGATGTAGGCGACGATGCCGCCCTGGTAGGCGTCGCCGACATCGAGGTGGATCGCGAAGCTGTTCGAGTCGGCGCTCGTCAAGATGCCATCGGTGGCGGTCAGCTGGTAGGAGCCGACGAGGTCGACGCTGAGACCGCTGAAGCTGGCGACGCCGTCCACGGCAGCCACCGTCTTGGTGCCGGAGAGGACCGCACCTTCGGTGTTGGTGCCGCTCGTGAAGGCGACGCTGACCGAGCTCACGTTGCCGGTCACGGTGTTGCCGGCGGCGTCCTCGACGGTCACTGCGGGCTGCGCGGCGAAGGCGGCCGCGCTCACGGTGGAGGCGCTGGGCTGGGTCGTGAAGG
>CAIWHY010000180.1 GCA_903912585.1 uncultured Thermoleophilia bacterium
CGACGTACTCAGCCGGCGACACGACCTTCATCACGAAGCGCATCTGCGCGTGCTGCACGCCGCAGAACTCGGAGCACTCACCCAGGTACGAGCCCTTGATCAGCGGCGTGAAGGAGATGTGGTTCACGCGCCCCGGGATGGTATCGACCTTGCCGCCCATCTGCGGGACCCAGAACGAGTGGATCACGTCGGCGGCCTGCAGGTCCGCGTACACCGTGCGGTCGTTGGGCACGACGACCTCGTTCGCGGTCTTGAAGCCCTGAGGCCCGAAGTCGAACTCCCACCACCACTGGTGCCCGACGACGTTGAAACGCACCGAGGCGACGGGAAGCGAGAGCTGCTGCGTGGTGCGCACGGTGAGGAAGAACAGCACCGCCACGATGAGCGCCGGGATGAGCGTCCAGACGATCTCGATGGTCAGGTTGCCGGACGTCTGGGAGGCCTTGGACTCCGGCCGCCTCCGGCCCTTGACGATCACGTAGGCGAGCAGGATCCACACGGTCACCAGCACCACGCTGAGGATGCTGAACACCTGGATCGCCAGCGTCCTGATCTCGTGCGCGGCCGAGCCGGCCGGATTGAGCACGCTGGGGTGGCTGGCCGCCGCGGCGGTGCCGGCCAGGGCGAGGGTGATCACCCAAGTGGAGATGAACAGCAGCGTGCGCGCCGTCAGGTGGCGGCGCGCGCTGCGCCCAGTCTTGTCGCCGCCCCGTCCAGTCTTGTCGCCGCCCTCAGCCCTCAAGCTCGCTCCCCCCGGTCGCCCACGGCGCTCATCTTCGCACGTACCGGCACCTTTGGGGCAGAATAGCGCGCATGGATCACCTCGAGGCGGCACAGCCGCGCATCGTCGGGCTCTTCCTGGTCACGGTCGTCGCGGCGATGCTGCTCGCCGGCACGCCGGGCCTCGCGCTCGTCCTCGAGGTCGCGGCGGCGACCGCGCTCACCGTCGGCGGCGCGGCGATGCTCAACAACTACCTCGAGCGCGACGTCGACACGCGCATGGAGCGCACGCGCCGCCGGCCGATCGCCGCCGGCCGCATCCCGGCGCGGCGCGCGCTCGTCCTCGGGCTCGCGCTGGTGGCCGCCGGCAGCCTGGCCCTTTGGGCCCTGGCCGGCGGCCTCGCGGCCGCGTTCGCGCTGCTCGGCGCGGCATACTACGTGGTCGTCTACACGATGCTCCTCAAGCCGCGCACGCCGCTTAGCTCCGTCCCCGGCGCGCTCGCCGGCGTCTTCCCCGCGCTGATCGGCTGGGCCGCCACCGGCGAAGCCTGGTCGGGCGGCATCCTGTTCCTGTGCGTGCTCGTCTTCGTCTGGTCGCCGCCGCACTTCTGGGCGCTCGCCCTGGCGCGCGAGGACGACTACCGCGCCTCCGGCATCCCCACGCCGGCGGTCGCCTACGGCGAGAGCGCCTGCCGCCGGCTGATCGCCGGCTTCGTGGCGGCCGTCACGGCGCTCACGCTGGTGGCGGCCGCCTCCGGCGCCTTCGGCGCCGTCTACCTCGCGACCGCGCTCGTCGCCGGCGCCGCGCTCTGGGTCTTCACGGCGCGGCTGCTGAGGCGCCGCGACGGCCGCGCCGCCTGGGCCCTGTTCAAGGTCACGGGCCCGTACCTCGCGGTCGTCGTCGCGGCGGCCGTGCTCGGCCATCTGCTGAGCCACTAGGAGACGAGCCATCGCTCCGACCTCCGGCGCGCGATCGCATAGGTGAGCGCGGCCACCAGCGGCGGCAGCACGATGACGAGGATCTGCAGCGCGCGCAGCAGCACCGGCAGGCTCCACCCGAACGCGCTGGCGAACACGTCGTCGCCGCCGCCGACCAGGAGCACCGTGAGGAAGGTGAAGAAGCCGGCGCCGACCGCCATGCGGCCCGGTCGCTGGCTGGGGTACTGGAGCACGTTGACGAACCGGTTGTCGCGCAGCGCCAGCGAGTCGAGCCAGGGCCAGAGGAACAGCGGCGTGAAGATCAGCCCCGGCAGGACGACCGCCGGCCAGAAGATGGCCGGCAGCAGGAACCCGCCGATCTGGATGTCCCAGCCCGGGAACATGCGCACCGCGCCCTCGAGCCAGCCCATGTACCAGTCGGGCTGCGCGGACGTGGTGGCGTCGGTCGCCCGGAACGGGCCGTAGAGCCACACGGGGTTGATCTGCAGCCACGCGCCGAAGGCGGTGATCACCCCGGCGAGCAGCAGGAAGTAGCCGGTGGTGCGCAGCGCGTACTGCGGGACCATCGGCGACCCGACCATGGTGCGGTCGTCGCGGCCGGGGCCCGGGAACTCGGTGTGCCGCTGCAGCCACAAGAGGCCGAGGTGTGCGCCCAGGAGACCGGCGATGGCGGCCGGCAGCAGGAAGATGTGCACCGGGTAGATGCGCGCGATGATTCCCGTGGTGGGGAAGTCGCCGCCGAACAGCACCGTGGCCATGGTGGGCCCGATGAACGGGATCGACTCGGTGATCGAGAAGGCGATGCGCAGGCCGGTGCCGGAGAGCAGGTCGTCCGGCAGCGAGTAGCCCATGAGCCCGTTGAAGCCGACCAGCAGGAGCAGCGAGAGGCCGATGAGCCAATTGATGCGCCGCGGCCGCCGGTAGGCGCCGGTGAAGAACATGCGCATCAGGTGGATGATCAGGGCGGCGACGAAGACGAGCGCCGCCCAGTGGTGCACCTGGCGGATGAGCAGCCCGGCGCGCACGTTCCAGCTGAGGTCGAGGACGGAGCTGTAGGCGTCGGACATCGGCACGCCGGACAGCGGATGGTAGCTGCCGTGGTAGATCACGACGGCCTGGGAGGCGTGGAAGAAGAGCGCCAGGAAGATGCCCGTGGCGACCAGCACGATGAAGCAGTAGAGCGCGATCTCGCCGAGGAAGAAGGCCCAGCTGTCCGGGAAGATGTGGCGCAGCTCCTCGCGCAGGATGCTGCTGCCGCCGAGGTTGCGGTCCAGCCAGCGCGCGGCGCGGCGCGCGGGCGTCGGCGCCGCGCCGAACGCCCGCCCGAGGCTCGTCTTGAGGCGGTGCTCGCTCATCCCTCGTCCCAGAAGCCGGGCCCGACGGGCACCGTGAAGTCGCTCTGCGCGGTCAGGTTCCCTTGCGCGTCGATGGCGAGCGGGAGCTGCGGCAGCGGCCGGCCCGCCGGCCCGGCCACCGGCTGCGCGCCGTTCATCAAGTCGAACGTCGACTGGTGGCACGGGCACACGAGCACCTTGGCCTGGTCCTCGTACTGAGCCACCGGGCAGCCGGCGTGCGTGCACACGCGCGAGTAGGCGACGTAGCCCTCAGGGCTCCAGCTCTCGCGCCCGGCGAGCGTCTTGAAGTGAGGGTCGGCGCCGATGCGCAGGAGCGTGATCTGCGAGTCGGCCGAGTCGAGGTGGCCCTCGGGGAACGCGACCAGGAACGTCCCGGCGGCCAGCGTGTCGCGCGTCACCGGGACGCCGTCGAACGTGACGAGGCGGCTGCCGGCGCGCCACGACGTGGTGCGCAGGCTGTTCTTGGGGCGCGGCCCGAGCGCGCCGAGCAGCACCACCTGGCTGAGCACGAACACGCCGCCGGCGAACACCAGCATCTTCGTGAGGAAGTGGCGGCGCGTGATCACCTGCACGCTCTGGTCGAGCGCGTCCCCGAGCGCGGCGCGACCCTCCGCGTCCTCGTGCGGCACCGGGTAAGGGCCGGAGATGACTTCGTCGCCGGCCAGGTCCCGGCCCCAGTAGGCGAGCGCCAAACCGATGCCGAGCAGCGCCGCCGCCAGGAAGCCGCCAAGCCACTGCGTGCTCGCGTCCCGGATGAAGGAGACGGCGAAGCCGACGGAGGCGACGAGCGTGACGACGAGCCCGACGGTGGCCGGCCACGTCGGCACCCAGCCGGGTCCACGGGGGCCGTGGCCGCCAGGCGCGCCGTTCTCGCCGGAGGGCGCCGGGGCGGCGTGCGTCTGGCGCGCATCGTCGCTCATGGCACGGCCTTGCGCGACTTCCACGCCAGCCAGACGGCGATGAAGATGAGGATCAGCAGCGCGCCGGCGCCGACCGCGCCCTCCGGCACCGGGCCGAGATAGCCGAGGCCGGCCCCGCCCGGCGAGGGCGCTTGCACCAGCACGTCGACGTACAGTGCGACCGATGTCTGCTGGCGCACGTCGAGCGCGTGGCCGGCGAAGACGGGCATGTTGCCACGGCCGAGGATCATGGCGGCGAGCGCCTCGGCCGCCGGGTACTGAGAGATATCGGGCGCGTTGCGGCCGCGGACCATGGCGCCGCCGCGCCCGGTGGTGCTGTGGCAGCCGGCGCAGTAGAGGCGGAAGATCTGGCCGCCATAGGCGGTGTTCGCCGTGCGCGCGGCCGGGTCGGCGATCTGCTGCGCGACGTACTGCGCCACCTGCTGGATCTGAGCGTCCGTGAGCTGCCGCGCGAACGACGGCATCTGGATGCCGCCCTGCCGCACCATCGGCTCCACGAGGCTGGCGAAGCCGGCCGGAGCCAGCGGCGGCGGCGGGAACGGCAGTGAGGGGACGGCGACCCCGCCTTGACCGGCCGCGCCGTGGCAGCCGGAGCAGTTGGCCGCGAAGATGTCGGCACCCGGACCGGGGGGTGCCACCGGCGACGGGACCGCGATGGGCGTCGCGCTGAGCGTCGGGGCCGATATGAGAGCCGGCGTCGCGGAAGGCGATGCGGACGCCGACGGCGCCGAAGAAGCGGCCGCGACGGCCGGCGCGGCCGCTACGACGAGGACGAGTGACGAGAGCGCGGCGACGAACACAGCCGCTGCCCGGCGACGCCCCTTCACCCGCGACCAAGCTCTCGGATCAACTCAGGACCCCCGCCCCTCGTCGATGCTCCGCCGCCCCAGACCATGATCCAGGGGCGGCACGACCCCTCTACTATGCGGACCATTCCCCCAATACCGGGTTTTGTCTACCATGAGACCGCGCGCGGGTCCAGCGTCGAGGAGGACGCCGCTGCGGTTGGGGGTCAGGCGTCATGGTTATAACCGCCGTGGTGGCATGACACACTTCGGGGGGTGGAGTGGCGGGATCTCTGGTAGGAACGGCGGTGTGGCCGGCGGTTCTGTACGCCGTCCTCGTGGTGTTGCTGGCCGCGGCGATCCTCGTGGTGTCGTCGCTGCTCGGCCAGCGCAGCCGCTCCCCGGACCGCACGATCCCCTACGAATCCGGCATCAGGCCGGCCGGGCCGCTGCCGAAGCGGCTGTCGATCGAGTTCTACCAGGTCGCCCTCTTCTTCGTGATCTTCGACCTGGAGGCCGTCTTCATCTTCGCCTGGGCCGTCAACGCCCGCCAGCTTGGCTGGACCGGCTACGCCGAGGTCGTCGTGTTCGTCGTGCTCCTGCTCGCCGGCCTCGTGTACCTCTGGAAGGTCGGCGCCCTCGACTGGGGATCGAGCGCGCGCCGGCGCGCACAGGATCGAGCCGGCGAGGGGCCGGCGCGCGACGCCGGAGGGCGCCGGTGAAGCCGCGCCGCGGCCCGGGGCCTTCGCGCACGTCCATCGCCCTGCGATCGCTGGTCGACTCCGAGCCGGCGCCGGGCGAAGGCGAGGCCGTCGTCCTCAGCACTGTGCAGGACCTCGTCGCCTGGGGCCGCTAGAACTCGCTCTGGCCGTTCGGCTTCGGCCTCTCGTGCTGCTTCGTCGAGATGGCCACCAGCCTCACGCCGCGCTACGA
>CAIWHY010000181.1 GCA_903912585.1 uncultured Thermoleophilia bacterium
CCGGGCCCCCCCCCCGTCCTTTGCCCAGGCGCAGCGGCTTGCCCTGCGCGGTACTTCCGTCAGGTCACTCCTCGACGACCGCGCCCTCGATGAGGTCTTCGGTGGTCGTCTCTGCGCCCTTGCTTTCGAGGCGGCCCCACGCCCAGAAGACGACGGCGACCAGGACGATGGCGATGAACGTGCCCAGCGTGACCTTCTCGAAGTACCCGCGTGCCACGCCCCAGCTGTCCTCGATGGAGTACGACTGGCCGAGGAGGTACTTGTCGATGAAGCCGGGCCACAGCAGCGTGAAGCCCGTGAGGACCACGCAGATCTCGGACAGGATGACGCAGAGCCAGAGGACCACGGGGCCGCCCGGCACGCGGAACGGCCGCTTCACGTCGGGGAACTTCTTGCGCAGCGTGATGACCGCCGGCAGGCTGAACAGGTAGCAGAGGACCGCGGTCGACAGGGCGAGGGCGAGCATGACCGAGAAGAAGCTGGTGAGCGAGCCCTTGAGCACCGCGAAGATGTAGATGACGAAGAACGAGCCGATGATGCCCGAGAGGATCGCCATCGCGATCGGTGTGCCTTGCTTGCTGAAGCGCCCGAGGATGCGCGGCGCGGCGCCGTCGAGCGCGGCCATCGCCTGGACGCGGCACGAGCCGAGGATCCACACGGAGCCCGAGCCGATCAGCGTCAGGATGATGATGACGGCGAAGATGTAGCCCAGGAACTTGGCGCCGCCGCCGGTCCCGAACACGCCCTGGTTCACCGCCTGGAAGGCATTGGTGAAGCCGCTCGCGTTGTTGAGCGTCTTCTCCGGGAGCGCGATCAGGATGCCGGCGACCACCATGATGTAAAGGACCATGGTGATGACGCCGGAACGCAGCACGCCGACCGGCACGTCGCGCTGCGGGTTGACCATCTCTTCACTGGCCCCCGATTCCAGCTCGAAGCCGACCAGCAGGAACACGATGCTGCCGATCACGGCCAGGAAGCCCGTGACGCTGGGCTTGAGTCCGCTGATGGGAGCGTGCCCGGCGGGGAGTCCCTGCTTGATGAGGAATGCCACCACGAGGATGCTGAAGAAGATGACGGCGATGGCCTTCACGTAGGCGCCGATGTTGGCCGCCCACTTGCCCTGCCTGAGCGAGATGACGGCGATGGCGATGTTGACCCAGACGAAGATGAGGCCGATCACCATGGACGGCAGCCAGCCGAGGTCGCCGTGCCCGTTGGGGTGCATGTAGAAGCTGTTGATCGAAGCGATCGTGGCGCCCGCCAGCGTGCCGCCGATCCAGATCGCGTTCGCGATCCAGTAGAGCATCGAGGTGATGCCGGCCGGGAGCTTGCCGTAGGCCATGCGCACCCACGTGTACATGCCGCCCTCTGCCGGGAATGTCGAGGCCAGCTCGGCGCTGATCAGCCCGTAGGGCAGCAGGAAGATGAAGACAAAGACGACGAGCCACGTCACGGCCTGCCAGAGCCCGAACTTCGCGAGTCCGGAGATCGCGTCGAGACCGATGATCGCGCAGACGCTGAAGAACACGAGGTCCCAGCGCTTGAGCACCTTCTGAAGTTTGGCCTTCTCCTGTCTCAGTTCCGCTTCAGCCACGAGGACCTCCTGTGACGCCGGTTCGCGGTCGGCTGCGGTCAGGCACGTTCAGATCCCCGCCGGCAGCGTGCTCAGCGTCTGCTTGACGATCTTCGTCGCGGTGGCGATCACCTCGAGGCTGTGGTCGACCTCACGCTGCGTGTGCGCCGTGCAGGCGAAGAAGCGCTCGAAGTTGAAGTTGTGGAAGTAGACGCCGCGCGCCTGGCACTCGGCCTGCAGCATGCTGAAGAAGCGCGTGTCGCTGGCGCGCGCCTGGCGGTACCTGGTGACCGGCTCCTCGCTGCCGAAGAAGAGCTGCCACATCGGCCCGACCTGGCTGACGAACACCGGTACGCCCTGCTCGGCGAAGATGCGGCGCAGGCCGCCGGTCATGGCGTCGGCGATCGCGTTCAGGTGGCCGTAGACGCGCGCGCGGTCGTCGATGAGGATGTCGAGGGCGGCGTTCATGCCGGCGAGGGTGAGCGGGTTGCCGCTGTAGGTGCCGCCGTGGAGCACGGTGCCGTCGGCCTCGAGCGCCATGATCTCCTTCTTGCCGCCGAAGGCGGCGGCGCCGGGCGTGCCGCCGCCCACGGCCTTGGCGACGCAGGTGATGTCGGGGGTGACGCCGTAGAGCTCCTGGGCGCCGCCGAGCGCGACGCGGAAGCCGGTGATGATCTCGTCGAAGACGAGCAGCACGCCGTTCTCGTCGCAGATCGTGCGCAGGCCCTCGAGGAAGCCGGGCACCGGGGCGATGATGCCGGCGTCGGCGAGGATCGGCTCGGCGAGCACGCAGGCGAGCTCGTCGCGGTGGCGCTTTATCAGCGTCTCGACCGCGTCGAGGTCGTTGAAGGGGGCGATCACCATGGTCGCCTCGAGCGCCCTGGGGATGCCGGCCGAGGAGGGCAGGGTGCGCGGGTAGCGCTCGGTGCCGGCGGCCGCCATGGCCGTGATGTGGCTGAAGGCGTGGCAGTCGAGGAAGCCGTTGTAGCTGCCCTCCCACTTCATCACCTTGTCCTTGCCGGTGTAGGCGCGCGCCAGGCGGATGGCGGCCTGCGTCGCCTCGGAGCCCGAGTTGGCGAAGCGCACCTCGTCGATGCCGGGCACAGCGGCGACGATCTTGCGGCCGACCTCGTAGTCGAGCTCGTGCGGGAAGGTGTAGAGCATGCCGCCCTCGGTGATCTGGCGCACGATCGCGTCGAGGATGGGCTTGGGGCGGTGGCCGAAGATCATCGGCCCGTAGCCGATGCACCAGTCGACGTAGGCGTTGCCGTCGACGTCGAAGAAGTAGGCGCCCTCGCCGCGCTCCATGACGATGGGGCGCGTGCCGATCAGGCGCGCGTAGCTCGACTCGCCGCCGGAGACGACCTGCTGGCACTTGGCGAACAGCGCGCGGGTCTTCTCGAGATGGGCGTCGTCGATGAGGTAGTCGTTCA
>CAIWHY010000182.1 GCA_903912585.1 uncultured Thermoleophilia bacterium
AGGCGCTGCTGGCCGTGGCCCCGGACTTCTGGGTCGAGGCGCCGCATGAGCTCCTGGATCTCTGTCTGCACGGCCGCCGGGACGCCCGGGGGGAGAGGTGAGCGGCGCAGCGCCGCCCGCGACGCGAGCCGCGGAACTGCGCGAGCTCCTCAACCATCACGCGTACCTGTACTACGTCCGCGACCAGCCGGAGATCGACGATGCCGGGTACGACGCCCTCTACCGCGAGCTGGTCGCTCTCGAGACCGAGCACCCCGAGCTGCGCACGGCGGACTCGCCGACGCAGCGCGTCGGCTCGGCGCCGCTCGAGAGGTTCGAGCAGGTGCGCCACCTCGAGGCCATGCTCTCGCTGGCGAACGCGCGCAACGAGGACGAGCTGCTCGCGTGGGACCAGCGCAACCGGCGCATCCTCGAGGGCAGGGAGCTCGACGACGTCGCCTTCCGCTACGTCGTCGAGCCCAAGATCGACGGCCTCGCCATCTCCCTCACCTACAGGGATGGCGTGTTCACGACCGGCGCCACGCGCGGCAACGGCGAGGTCGGCGAGGACGTGACCGCCAATCTGCGTACCATCGGCGCGCTGCCGCTGCGCCTGCGCGGCGCCGAGCCGCCGCCGGTCGTCGAGGTCCGCGGCGAGGTGTATCTGCCGCTCGCCGCCTTCGCACGCTTCAACGAGGAGCGCGCCCTCGAGGGCAAGCCGGCGTTCGTGAACCCGCGCAACGCGGCGGCCGGCTCCATCCGCCAGCTCGACCCGGCCGCCGCCGCCGAGCGGCCGCTCGGCCTCTGGTGCTACGCGATCGGGTTCAGCCAAGGGCTCGATCTGCCCGACCACCACTCGGCCCTGGACTGGCTGCGCGCGCAGGGCTTCCGCGTCAACCCGCGCATCAGCGTCGTGGACGACATCGACGCCGTCGCGGTCGAGTGCCGGCGCTGGGAGGAGCGCCGCGCCGAGCTCGACTACGACATCGACGGCGCCGTCGTGAAGGTCGACTCCTACGCGCTCCAGGCCGCTCTCGGCAGCGTCGCGCACGACCCGCGCTGGGCAATCGCCTTCAAGTTCGCGCCGACCACGGTGACGACGCGGCTCCTCAGCATCGAGGTCAACGTGGGGCGCACCGGCGTGCTGACCCCCTTCGCGGTGCTCGAGCCGGTCTTCGTGGGCGGCGTCACCGTGGAGCGCGCGACCCTGCACAACGAGGACGACATCCGCCGCAAGGACATCCGCCCGGGCGACGACGTCGTCCTGCAGCGCGCCGGCGACGTCATCCCCCAGGTCGTCGGACCGGTGACGACGGGCGCGGTCGACGTGGACGGCCGCGAGCTCGAGCGCGCCGTTCGCCATCAGGAGCTTCCCGAGTGGGAGATGCCGGAGGATTGCCCCGCCTGCGGCTCCCGCGTCGTCCGCGAGACGGGGGAGGTGGCGGTGCGCTGCCCCAACCGCTCGTGCCCGGCGCAGCTGGTCGAGAGCATCAAGCACTTCGTGAGCAAGGGCGCGATGGACATCGACGGGCTCGGGGAGCGGCTCGTAGAGGACCTCTTCGCGGCGGAGCTGGTACGCGACGTCGCCGATCTATATGCGCTCCGGCGAGACGATCTGGTCGCGCTCGACGGCTTCGCCGTGGACAAGAAGACCGGCGCGGCAAAGCGCGCCGCTCGAGTCCTCGCGTCGATCGACGAGTCCAGGACGCGCCCGTTCGCGCGCGTGCTGTTCGCCCTCGGGATCCGGCACGTCGGAGCGGTCACGGCTCAGGCGCTCGTCGGCCGCTTTCCCAGCGTCGACGCGCTTCTGCGGGCCGAGGCCGGCGAGCTCGCCGACGTGGAAGGGGTCGGTCCCGTCGTCGCCGAGGGGGTCCTCCAATACTTCGCAGACCGGCGCAACAGGGAGACGATCGAGAAGCTGAAGCAGGCCGGCGTGAGGCTTGCCGAAGAGCCCGGCGCCAGATCGGCCGGCCGTTTGAGCGGCCTGACGTTCGTGCTGACCGGCAGGCTGCCGACGCTCACCCGGGGCCAGGCCCAGGAGGCCATCGAGGCGGCCGGCGGCAGGGTGAGCGGCTCCGTGGGGAAAGCGACCGACTACGTCGTCGCCGGAGACGACCCGGGCTCGAAGTACGACCGGGCGAAGGAGATCGGCGTCGCGATCCTCGACGAGCCCGGCCTGCGGGAGCTCATTGCGGAGGCCGGGGACGAGGACGCCGAGGCCGGCCGCCTGCCCTTGGAGTAGCCGAGCACGGAATCGGCGGAGGGCAAAGCGCACTCGATCAGAGTCAACACCTATCCGAATCAGCGAGATGAGGCAGGCAAAATGGTCTGCTCGCTTCACGGCAGTTAATATTTTGCAAACATGTTCTTCACATGGCGCTTCTAGTGTCCGGCCTGCGCCGCTTCCCATCTCCGAGAAGCCCGCTGCCAGCGCACGCTGCTGGTACCTCCTATCTTCATGGTCCACCCCGGCCCCGGGTGGACCGCGGCCTCGCGGCCGGCGCGCATGTCGCCCCCCAAGGCGGCGGCTCGTCGGGCACAGGCCACAGGCTCGAAGACGCGGATCCAATGCACCCCCCGGGTCCGCGTTTTCGCGTTAACCGCCCGGCAATCCCTGGTTCGCGCGGGTACGCGTGGCTTCACACATGCGCAACAAACCCCGGGCATGATGTGGTTGGTTCCTTTCGCTGGCAAGCGACAGACCCCCTTCAAGGGTTCCCCCAAGCCCTTGCACGAGGCCCCGGCCCCCTCCGGGGCCTCGCCCCTTTAACGATTCGCCTGAACGCGCGCACCCGACGCGGCGACGCTTCGCGCCGTTTTCGCCCGCCGGCACGCGAAGTTTGCCGAATGATCGCGCGGTGACAGCCGATTTCGCCGCAGGTAGGCTCACATCCGACGATCGACGGGGCCGGCGGCGCAGCGCTTCCGGCCCCGTGCAATCCCGGACAAGGGGTGGACGCACGTGGACACTGCCTTCCCGACGCGCATGGGCGACGGGTCGCTGACCCGGCTGACGCGCACCGAGATAGAGGCCGAGATCCGCGACGGTGTGGCGGCTGCGGTCAAACGAGCCAAGGTCGAGCCGCTCGGCGAGGACGCGATCGGGCACCTGATCGACATCTTCAGCAGCCGTTCGCGCTTCAGTGCCGTGGATATCGGCGACGAGGTGGTCCTGAGCTACGACGGCTGCGGCAGCCAGGACATGGGCACGCGCATCAACGACCTGCAGTACTACGAGCAGTACCTGTGCGCGGACTCCGTGGAGATGTATCACCACGACTACTCGTTCAAGCCTGTCAAGACCGTGATCGATTTCGAGCAGACGGTGATGCGCCAGGCGCAGTTCCTGATCACGGCGCCGTGCGGGTACGGCGCGATGCCCGACCTCGGCCGCTACACGGTGCCGGACGGGCCCATCGCCAACTGGTCGCAGCTCCTGCCGATGGGCAGGATCGACGAGGCGCGCGCCGCGCAGGAAGAGGCGGTCGAGATGGCCGTCGAGGACATCGTCTTCGTGGCGGCGGGCATGGTCGAGGCCGGGATCGATTTCATCGACCTCGACACGTCCGGCGCGGCCGGCGACGCCGACTTCCTGGCCGCGCTCAAGGCGGTCGAGCGCATCCGCGCGCGCTTCCCCGATCTGGGCATCCAGATCGGCATGGCGAGCGAGTTCGTGCTCGGCATGCACGGCGAGCTCGAGTACGACGGCGTGCGGCTCGCCGGGTTGTGGCCGCGCGAGCAGATGAAGCTCGCGGCCAAGGCCGGCGTCACCATCTTCGGGCCGGCCATCAACGTGAACACCGGCAAGTCGGTGGCGTGGAACGTGGCGCGCACGCTCACGATCGCCAAGCCGTGCTGCGACGAGGCGACGGTGCCGGTGCACCTCAACGGCGGCATGGGCGTCGGCGGCGTGCCGATGCACATCCTGCCGCCGGGCGACGCCACCTCGCGCGCCTCGCGCGCCGCCGTCGACATCCTGCAGCTCGACGGCTTGTAGGTGGGCGCCGGCGACGTGTACGGCCAGGCGATAAGCCATGGCGTCGCCTCGGGGATGGGCGGGATCCGGGCCGCTGGAGATCTGGTGGCCAGGATGCAGATCACCCGGGGGATGCGGCTTCCTCAGGCAAAGCAGTACGTGGCGGACAAGCTCGGCGTATCGGTGATGGACCTCTCGGACCCGGTCGTCATGCTGGACGTGCGCAAGGAGCGCGGTCTGGGCGCGGCCCTGGAGAGCGGGGAGATCACGGGCATCGACGAACCCATCGGGCTGGAGGCGAAATTCCACATCGCCGAACTGCTCGGCGTGCCGATCAACTCGGTCGAGCGCTTCCGCAGGATCACGGCGCCGCGCGCGTAGCGGCGCACGAGGCCGGGCGGGCGGCGGTCTACCTGGCGGAGCCCCAGGCGAAGAGCGCCAGGGCGTCCTTCAGTTCCTGCCCCCGGGACGGCTCGTGCATGGTCACCAGGATCAGCGGCACCGACTTCGGCTGGCCTGATCCGACGAGGACCATGCCGGAGCTCTTGGTCGCTCCCGTCTTGATGCCGTCTGCCCAGGGCTGAAGCAGCAACTGGTTGTGGTTGTACACCGTCACGGCGTGGTCGGGAGGCCAGCGAATGGTCGCCGTCGTGATGTCGACGAAGCTGCGGAAGCGTGCGTCGTTCATGGCATACCGTGCGAGAGTGGCCAGGTCGCGCGCCGACATGTAGAGACCGGGCACCGGCATGCCCTGCGCGTTCTTGAAGTGCGTGTCGTGCAAGCCAAGTCGCCGGGCGCGCCGGTTCATGAGCGCCGTGAACCTGCGCTCGTCTCCGGCAACCGCGTAGGCGAGCGTGACCGCGGCATCGTTGGCGCTGTGGACCATCATCGCGCGCAGCGCCTCCGCGACGGTGATCCGGTCGCCGGGGTGCAGCCCCACGGTGACCCTTCTCGGATAGGCCTGTCTCGGCGCCATCACGTAGACGTTGAGGTCGCGGAAGTGTTCGAGCACCAGAAGCGCGGTCATGATCTTCGCGCAGGAGGCCGGCTCAAGCCGGCGGTCGGGCGACTTGGCCCAGAGCACCGCGCCGGAAGTGCGGTCGATGAGGATCCCGCTCCAAGCCTGCACGGCGGGGGCCGGGCCGGGCGTGGCTCGCGGAGGCGCCGAGGACACGGCTGGGTGCGCGGAGGGCGTGGGCTGAGGGGTGGAGCCCCCGCACGCCGCGAGGGCGAGCACGCCGGCGACGACGCCGAGGACCAGCGCGGTGCGAGATCCTCTGCGGAGGCGAGCGCGACCGGTGCGAGGGCGTCTGGCGTCGTCGACGGGAGAGTGCGGAGAGAGCGGTGACTTCACGCAGGCAAGTATAGCGTCCCGCGACTCCTTCCCCGCGACCTCCCGGTGAGCCTCTCGACGCGCGCGGGACACCGGCGTTTCCAGCGGTGCGCGCCTCTAGGTAGACTGGTCGCGCGCCTCGCGAGCCGGCGTAGCTCAGTTGGCAGAGCAGCCGCCTTGTAAGCGGCAGGCCGGCGGTTCGACCCCGCCCGCCGGCTCCACATCACCCGGCGAGTCCGCCGGCCGGGGCGAGAGTAGGCCTGGAGGAGACGATGCCGTGAGATGGGGGTGCGCCGCAAGGGTCACGATCGTGGCGCTGCTCGCTG
>CAIWHY010000183.1 GCA_903912585.1 uncultured Thermoleophilia bacterium
CCGGCGCTCTCGAGGCCGACCTGCTCGATCATCGCCGCGATGAAGCCGGCCGCGAAGAGGTCGCCGGCGCCGGTGACGTCGACCACCTCGGCCGGCAGCGGCGGCACGTACAGGTCGAGGCGCCGGCCGACGAGCCTGGCGCCGCGCCCCCCCATCTTGCACACCACGAGGCCGACGCCGGCATTGAGCACGAAGTCGAGGGACTCGGGGAGCGAGAGGCCGCAGAGCATCTCGAGCTCCTTCTCGGTGGCGAAGAGGTAGTTGCTGCGCTGCAGGATGGGCAGAAACCGCTTGACGCCCTTGCGGGCGTAGATCTCGCCGGGGTCGAAGGCGATCTCGGTCTCGGGCGGGAGCCGCTCGAGCAGCGCAAGCTGGGCCGCGAGCGGCCCGTCGCCGGCGAAGCTCGTGAAGTAGGCGAAGCGCGTCCTGGGCGGACGCTTGGGCACGTCGCCGGGCGAGAAGCCGTCGTTGGCGGCCGGCCACACGAGGTTCCGGCGCTCGCCGTTCTCGTCCAGGAGCACGTAGACGCGCCCGGACTCGCCGTCGCGGGCGACCAGCCGGCCCTCGGCCGGGGCCAGCTCCTTGAGCAGGTAGAGGCCGTCGTCGTCGGCGCCGACCCGGCCCACCATGGCGGCACGGTAGCCGAGGCGCGCCAGCGCGTGCGCGGTGTTGGCCGCCTGGCCCCCGCCGGAGCGCGTGGGCTGGACGTGCATCAGGGCTTCTTCGACGGCGCGGCGCACGTCGGCGTCCACGAGTTGCTCGGTGCCCGGCGGCCCCAGCTCTTCCCAGAGCGGGAAGCTGCGCGGCAGGCGGTAGATGAGATCGACGTTGAGGGCTCCGCAGCCGATGAGGTCGGTCGACCTCACAGCCTGAGCTCTCCCTCGTAGCGGACCGCGGCGCCGTCGCCACGCGGGACGACCTTGCCGACGACGACGCCCTCCAGCTTGTGCTTGGCGATCACGGCGAGGTTCTTCTCCACGTGCTCGGGAGCCATCGCCACCACCATGCCGAGGCCGCAGTTGAACGTGTTGAGCATCTCAAGCGGTTTCACGCCCAGGGAGTGGAGCCACTCGAAGACCGGCCCGGGATCCCACGAGCCGAGGTCGAGGACGGCCGCCAGGCCGTCCGGCACGGCGCGGCCGACGTTGTCGGGGAAGCCGCCGCCGGTGATGTGGGCGGCGGCGTGCACGCCGCCGGCGTGCCCGAGGTCGTGCAGCACCGGGCTGTAGATCACGGTCGGGGTCAGCAGGACTTCGCCGACCGAGGCGTTGGGCCCGGCCTTGCGGCAGAACGCGCCGCCTTCGCTGAGGAACTTGCTGTGCAGATCGATGGCGTGTTCCTTGAGCAGGTGGCGCACGAGGCTGAAGCCGTTGGAGTGCAAGCCGCTGGAGCAGATGCCGACCAGGGCGTCGCCCTCGGCGACGAGCTGAGGCCCCCAGAGCTCGTCGCGCTCCGCCAGGCCGACGGCGAAGCCGGCCAAGTCGAAGTCGCCGTCCGGGAACTGCCCCGGGTGCTCGGCGGTCTCGCCGCCGAGCAGCACGCACTGCGCCAGAACGCAGCCTTCGTCCACGCCGCCGACGATCTCGGCGACCTCCTCCGGCACGACCTTCCCGACCACGAGGTAGTCGAGGAAGAACAGCGGGACGGCGCCGCAGGCGGAGACGTCGTTGACGCTCATCGCCACGAGGTCGATGCCGATGCTGCCGAGGGTGCCCATCGTGCGCGCCAGCTCGATCTTGGTGCCTACGCCGTCGGTGCCGGCGACCAGCACCGGGTCCTTGTACTTGGGCAGCCGCATCGCCCCGCCGAAGCCCCCGAGGCCGCCCAGCACCAGCGGGTGCTGGGTGCTCTTGAGGCGCTCCTTCATGAGCTCGACGGCGCGGTTGCCGGCCTCCACGTTCACGCCGGCGGCCTTATAGGTGAACTCGCTGCTCGCGCCCATGCGACTCCTTCCCCAGTCGTCGGCGCAAGTCTACGTCGCGGAGCCCCGCGGCCGCCAGCAGGAGGCCCGGCCGCAGGCGCGGCCGGCGGTGCCTACAGCAGCCGCGAGAACAGGCGGTACACGGAGTTGCGGAAGCGGATGCGGCGGCTGAGCGACCCGATCTGTTCGGGCGTCACCTCGACGCAGCTCTCGATGTCGCGCTCGTAGTGCTCCGCGGCCTGCCGCGCGATGCCCTCGTCGTAGAAGACCGACACGACCTCGTCGTGCAGGATGATGCTGCGGATGTCCCAGTTGCAGGTGCCGATGATGGCGACCTGGTCGTCGACGGTCACCGTCTTGGCGTGCAGGAAGCCGGCCTTGTACTGGTAGACGCGCACGCCGGCTCTGAGCAGCTGCGGGTAGTAGGCCTGTGCGGCGTAGAAAGGGATCTTCTTGTCGGGCACGCCGGTCATCATGAAGCGCACGTCCACGCCGCTCGCGGCGGCGGTGCACAGCGCCGTCATCAGCGGCTCGTCGGGCACGAAGTACGGCGACTGGACCCAGACGCGCCGCCGCGCGTCGCCGAGCGCCGTGATGTACACGTCGCGGATCGTCTTGAACGTGGTGCCGACGCTCGAGTAGAGCACCTGGACCGGGACGCCGTCGCCGCGCCCGTGCTCGGCCGGCGGCGGCATGTAGGCGGTGGCGAGGTCTTCCTTGCCGCCGTTGAGGAGCCAGGTGGCGGCGTAGAGCATGAGGTAGGGCGCCACGACCGGGCCGGTCATTCGGAAGTGCGTGTCGCGCCACACGGCGAAGCGCGGCCCGCCGTCGATGTACTCCTGGCCCATGTTCATGCCGCCGCTGTACACGGTCTCGCCGTCGATGATCGCCATCTTCATGTGGTTGCGGTAGTTGATGCGCGGCAGGCGCTTGTAGCAGGGCGCCACGGTCGCGCCGGCTTTGGCGAGGCGCTTGAGCTCGTCCTTCTTGTAGGTGAGGCAGCTCAGCCAGTCGTACAGGATGTGCACCTCGACCCCGGCCGCGAGACGCTCGAGCAGCACGTCCGTGACCTGCGCCGTGAGCTCGTCCTGTTTCCAGATGAGGTACATGAGGTGGATGTAGCGCTGCGCCTTGCTCATGTCCTCGAGCAGCGCCGGGAACTTCTCCGCTCCGCTGTAGAAGACGTCGACGGTATCGGCCGGGAGCGGGACGGCGCCGTCCTCGGTGTGACCCGTCGCCTCGATCCTCTGCCCGGCCGTCCCGGCCAGCCCGGCGACCACGGCCTCCGAAAACCCGCTGTTGGCCGCCATCACCGGCGCGAGCGTCTTGTCGCCGACCTCCTCCATGCGCGCCAGGATGCGCGCCCGCCCGGGCGAGTCCCGGCGGAAGTTGCGGCCGATGAAGAAGTAGGCGACGAGGCCCAGCACCGGGATCAGCAGGATGACGAACAGCCAGGCGAGGACGATGCTCGGCTCGCGATCGTCGGTGGCGAGCGCGATCACCACGCCGGCGATGGCCAGGAGCAGGAGGATGTCGAGCGCCCAGAAGCCGAAGCTCGAGAGGCTGAAGTTGAGGATCGCCTGTGGCAGCAGCGTCGCGGTCGCCATCACGCCTCCCTTCTCGCCCGCCGGTGGGAGAAGACTACCTCACGGCGGGCGCGCACGAGGGCGTGGGCGCAGGCGAGGGCGGCGCGCCGGCCGGCGCTGCCCGGCGCCGCAATCGGCGATCGGACTTGTGGGGTTTGGGGGCAGGCCGCAGGCGGCCACACTCATGACGGCGTCCGTGGACGCGGGCCCATCACGCTCCAGATGAGGACGGCGGGAATGGCAAAGAGACCGACAGCCGAACTGAACATAACGCGGGCGCAGTACCGCTTCGCCACGGCGCTGACCGAGATCCTCGTCTACATCGTGGTGCTGAACCTGTTCGTCGAGTACGTGCACGCCGTCATCATCGACTCGTTCACGGTCTCGATCCTGACGGCGGTCCTGCTGTGGCTCATGGTGCGCGCGACTGTCCGCATCGAGCATCGCGTGGCCCGGTACTTCCGCCAGAAGAAGGGCGTCTTCTACCGTGTCCTGCGCTACGTGTGCGTCTGGGCGATCCTCTTCGCGAGCAAGTTCGTGATCCTGGAGGTCGTCGCGTTCGTGTTCGCGGGGCGGGCAGCGCTCGGCCACTTCTTCGAGATCGTCGCCATCGTCCTGGCCTTGATCGCGGCAGAGGCCCTGCTGCGCTGGATCTTCCGCACACTTGGAGCGGATGCACCGGCCTGACCGTCCCCGCAGGAGCCGGGAGCCCAGCCGCTACACCGAGTCACGGAACTTGCGACAGTCGCCGAGCGACGCCGGCGCCTCCAGGGTGATTTGGTCGCTGTCCGTGACGTCGCGCTCATACTGCGCGGCGCGTGGACTCTTGCGTCTGGAGCGTCCGGGGTGCCCTCACAAGAACAGCGTCGCGGGCGCAGGTCTGTAGTGGCGTACACCTCCTCGACCGGAGCTGTCCGACCTCGATCCACGCCGGTCCGAGCCGCTCGAGGGCGTGTCGTGCCCTGATCGCCTCGGGAAGGTCCTTCTCGGCAGTGCCGGACGCGATCGCGTCTTCGGGAACGTAGTCGCTGAAGTCGGCGCCACCGGTGAGGTGCATCAGGTGCTCGTCGCGCAGCACGTGCAGGATCTCCTTCATGCGGTGACGGCGCTGCTCCCTCGGCGATTCGTGCTCGGCGTGCTCGGGCGCGCTCCTGGCCGGGGGGGTCCCGACGGCCAAACCGGTCTCGGGCGACGACGCGGGATCGTTCGGAGCGCTCTCGTGGATCATCTCCTCGATGGAAGTCTGTCGCCGCCCTTGAGTGGCATGAAGGGCGCTGCAAGCCCGGCGGGCGTGACCGCGACGATGGCCACGGTGCCTACCTCGCCAGCGCCCGCCGCACCTTGCCGCGGCCGAGCAGCATGACGGCCGCGGCGATGAGCGCCGCCGCGGCCCCGAAGGCGAAGGTGGCGCCGGCGCCGAGCGCGCTCCAGAGCAGGCCGCCGATCGTGCTGGCGCTGAAGCTCGCGAGGCCGGTGGCCGTGTAGTAGAGGCCGAGGGCCGATCCCCGCGCCTCGCTCGGGATGGCGCGGCTGATCAGGGCCTTGCTGGTGCCTTCCGTGGCGGCGATGTAGAGGCCGTAGGCGGCGAAGAGGCCGGCGAGCACGAGCCACGAGCCGGCGGCCGCGAAGCCGGCGTAGACGGCGGCGAACACGACGTAGCCGCCGATCACCAGCGGGAACTGCCCGACGCGGTCGCTGAGGCCGCCGAGCGGGGTCGAGGCGGCCGCGTAGACGGCGTTGTAGAGCACGTAGAGCAGCACCGGGACGCTGAGCCGGAAGACCTCCGAGGCGGAGGGCGCCACCAGCGAGTTGGCCTTGAGGAGGATGAACATGTCGCTCGAGTTGCCGACCGCGAAGAGCAGCGAGCCGGCGAGCAGCCAGCGGAAGGCCGGCGACTTCGGCAGCGAAAGCCGGAACGCCTCGCGCCGCGGCTCCCCGCGACGTTCCTTCACGAGGCGCAGGATGACGAAGACGCTGATAACGCCGGGGATGACTGCCACGGCGAAGATCCAGCGCAGCGGCAGGTGGAGCTGGATCAGGAGCAGGGCGAACAGCGGGCCGAGCACGGCGCCCATCGTGTCCATGGCGCGGTGCAGGCCGAAGGCGAGGCCCTGCTGCTCGGGCTCTGTGGCCGCGGCGATGAGCTTGTCGCGCGAGGCGGTGCGCATGCCCTTGCCGAAGCGGTCGATGAAGCGCGCGGCGAGGGCGACCGGCCAGAGGAAGGCGAGCACGAGCACGAGTTTGCCGAGCGCCGCGAGGCCGTAGCCGCCGAGCACGAAGGGTTTCTGGCGCCCCGTGTAGTCGGAGGCCTGGCCGAAGGGGTACTTGGTGATGCTTGCAGTGGCCTCGGCGATGCCTTCGATCAGGCCGAGCACCGCGACCGGCGCGCCCAGCACCTGGGTGAGGAAGACCGGGAAGAGCGGGTAGACGATCTCCGAGCTCAGGTCGGCGAAGAAGCTGACCCAGCCGAGGTCGCGCACCTGCGGGTCGAGCAGGCGCAGGCTGCGGCGCGGGTGCAGTGGGTCGAAGCGCTCCATCCGGCGATGCTACCCCACCCGGTTCATCCGCGGAACGCGGGAGTCTCGTCGCGGGGGCTGAGCTTCGCGAGCGGAGCGCCGAGCGCCGCGTAGGCTTTGGTCGAACCTTCGACCGCCCCGGACGACACGGTGGCGGATCCCCGCTAGTCGGTGTCTCCCGCCGAGTCCGCAAGCGCGTCGACGTCGTCGGCGTAGGGCGAGGGCGGCGCTTCCGGCGCCGCCGGGGCGTCCTCGTCGCCGTCCGGAGCGTCGTTCAGGTCGGGGTCGTCGTCCGGCGTCGAGTCCGGCGCTGTGTCGGCGTCGAACTCGTCGTCGGCAAAGGTCGGCTCGCCTGCGTCGTCTTCCGGATCTGTGTGGGGTGGCGTCTGGTCGCCCATGGTCGTCAGTCCGCCGCGGCCGATCAGGACTCGCAGGCCGCGGCCGCGCCCTTCTCGAAGCGCATCTTGCACATCGCGTACTCTTCGGGCACGGCGATGGGGTAGTCGCCGTCGAAGCAGGCGCGGCAGAACTGGCTCTTGGGCAGGCCGGTACTGTCCTGCAGGCCGGCGAGGGTGAGGTAGTGCAGGCTGGTGGCGCCGACCTTGTCGCGGATCTCGTCCACGCTGAGGTTGGAGGCGATGAGCTCGGCGCGCGTGGCCATGTCGATGCCGTAGTAGCAGGGCCACTGGATCGGCGGCGAGCTGATGCGCAGGTGCACCTCCCTGGCGCCGGCGGCGTAGAGCATGTCGACGAGCTTGCTGGTGGTGTTGCCGCGGACGATGGAGTCGTCGACGACCACGAGCCGCTTGCCGCGGATGACGGCGTTCAGCGGGTTGAGCTTCATGCGGATGCCGACCTGGCGCAGCCGGTCGTCGGGCTGGATGAACGTGCGGTGCACGTAGCGGTTCTTGATGAGGCCCTCGGCGTAGGGGATGCCGGAGGCGGCGGCGTAGCCGATCGCCGCCGGCATGCCGGTGTCGGGCACGGGAATCACGAGGTCGGCCTCGACCGGCGCCTCCATGGCGAGGTGCTTGCCCATCTCCTGGCGCACGACGTGCAGCGTCTTGCCGCTCATCACGCTGTCCGGGCGGGCGAAGTAGATGAACTCGAAGATGCAGAGCGCGGGGCGGGCGCCCTCCAGCTCCACGCGCTCGCTGCGCAGGCCGTGCTCGCTGTCGGCGATCACGATCTCGCCCGGCTGGATCTCGCGCACGAACTGGGCGCCGATGATGTCGAGCCCCGAGGTCTCGCTGCTGAGCACCGGGTGGCCCTCGTAGCTGCCGAGGCAGAGCGGGCGCACGCCGTAGGGGTCGCGGAAACCGACCAGCGCGTCGCCGCTCATGACCGCCGCCGAGAAGGCGCCGCGGATCTTGGCGACCGCCGTGCGCACGGCGCCGAGCAGGTCGCCCTCGGCCTCGTGCGCGATGAGCGCCGTGATGACCTCGGTGTCCGTCGTCCCCGAGAACTTGACGCCCTCGGCGACGAGCTCGTCGCGCAGCTCGGTGGTGTTGACGAGGTTGCCGTTGTGACCGAGGGCGATCACGTCGCCGTTGCGGCTGCGCACCAGCGGCTGCGAGTTCTGCCAGTGGCTCGAGCCCGTGGTCGAGTACCGCACGTGGCCGATGGCATGCTGGCCGCTGAGGCTTTGCAGCATCTGCTCGTTGAAGACCTGGCTGACCAGGCCGAGGTCCTTGATGACCGTGATCTGGCCGTCGTCGGCCACCGCGATGCCGGCGCTCTCCTGGCCGCGATGCTGCAGAGCGTAGAGGCCGAAGAAGGTGAGCCGGGCGACGTCGCGCCCCGGCGCGTGGATGCCGAAGACGCCACAACTGTCGTGGAGGCGGTCGTCGTACAAGGTGCTGTTCCTGCCGATCGTCAGGCGAGCCGTTGCGGGAGCGACTCGTAAGCAGAATGGAGCTCGCTCACCGGGACGGCGAAGAGCTCCTCGCCCTCCATGGTACACCGCAGGTCGGCCCCGGTCACCCGGCCGGCGACGCGGTGCGGGAGCTCGCCGAGGAGTTCCTCCAGAGCGGCGAGCTTGTCCACCGCGACGCTGACGACGATGCGGCCCGGCGCCTCGCCGAAGAGCGCGAGGTCCGGCCGCCCGGCGGCGCCGATGACGGCCGCCGCGGGGCCGAGGTCCACGTCGGCGCCGAGCCAGCGGCCCCGGCCGGCGAGGCGTGCCGGGGAGTCCGGGTCTGCGTACAGGGCGCCGCCGTCCGAGCCGCTCGCGATGGCGCACTCGGCCAAAGCGACGGCGAGGCCGCCCTCGGCGCAGTCGTGCGCGCTCTTCAGCAGCCGTGCGGCGACGGCCGCGCGCACCTTGGCCTGCAACTCGACTTCGAGCTGCAGGTCCACGTCGGGCACGCGGCCGGCGACCTTGCCGTAGGCGATCTTCTGGTACTCGGAGCCGTCCATCCAGCCCGCCTCGGGGCCGAGCACGACGATCACGTCGCCCTCGTCCTTGAAGGCGTCGTCGAGGTGGATGCTCACGTCGTCGTAGATGCCCAGCATGCCGATCATCGGCGTGGGATAGATGGCCTGCCCGAAGCTCTCGTTGTAGAAGCTCACGTTGCCGCTCACGACCGGCGTGTCCAAGGCTTCGCAGGCCTCGGCGATGCCCTCGACTGCCTGCTCGAACTGCCAGTAGATCTCGCCCTTCTCGGGGTTGCCGAAGTTGAGGCAGTCGGTGACCGCGACGGGCAGCGCGCCGGCGCAGCTGAGGTTGCGCGCCGCCTCGGCGACGGCCGCCTTGGAGCCCCGATAGGGATCGAGGTAGCAGTGGCGGCCGTTGCAGTCGTTGCTGAAGGCGAAGCCGCGCTCGGTGTCTTTGATGCGCAGCACCGCGGCGTCGCTGCCGGGGATCTGCACGGTGTTGGCCTGGAC